>JAAYZJ010000019.1 GCA_012514915.1 Lentisphaerota bacterium
ACCGTGAGAGCCATTCCTGCACCTCCGTGATTTGTTTACCTGCCGTCTTTTTTCTTGGTTCCGCGCGCGGCGGGCCTGGCTTCGCCGCCTGACGCCGCGTCAGGGCCGTCCGGGAAGGCCGGGGGGGCGTCCGTTTCCGGATCTCCCGCCGCGCCGCCGTCCGCCCCTCCGCCGAAGGCCCGGTCGAACAGGTCGGCCAGGTCGTCGCCCCCCGCGCCCTCGGCGAACGTGACGCCGGCGTTGACCAGCTTCGCCCGCGCCTGTTCCTCGGTCATGCCGTTGCGCAGCAGGGCGTGTTTCCGCGCGGCTGGCGCCGCCGCGGTTTCCGGGCTCTGCCCCCCGATGGGTTCGAAATGCGCCTCCAGCGCGTCGCGGTCGGCGGGCCCGAGCGCGGCCGGGTCTCCGACCGCCACGTCCTCGCCGGGCCGGCGCGCGATCCCCAGCAGGAACGTTCGCGCGTGGCCTGGTTTCAGTCTGTATGTCGCCATGTCTGCCGTCTCCTTTCAGTCCCGCGCGGGCTCCCGCCCGCGCGGTTCCGGGTTTGCGCGGACCCGCGTCCGCGACTGTCTTACAGGCTCTTGTCGAGCGAGGGCGTGATGCCCGCGACGATCTTGCCGTCGCCGCTGAAAGTCCCCGAGGCGGTGTAGCTCAGCCTCACGTAGCGCTTGAGCCCGGCGGGCAGCGGCTGCGCCGCCACCACTACGCCGTCGGCGTTGAGCTGGGCCAGCGTCCTGGTGGGGTACGTGACCAGCGTCTCGAAGGTCTCGTTGTCGTCGCTGGTCTCCAATATGGTGGCCAGACTGGTGCCTTCGGCCACTGTCCCGCCCTCGATCTTGGCGAAGACGTTGAGCTTGCGGGAAAGGTCGTCCCCGCAGTCCTTCAGGTCGAGCACGTTCGCGCTGGCCGCCGTGGCGAGCGCCTGCGTCTCGCTGAACATCAGATTTTTGTCGAGCTGCATGTTTGAGTTCCTCTCGGTTTGTGATCCCGGGCCGGGCCGCGCGCGGGGGCGGACTCTCCGCCGTCCGCGCGCGACGCGCCCGGAAGTTCGTTATGACGCTTCGCCGACCACCGTCTCGTTGGTCTCCAGGCAGTCCAGCTTGCGGATCGGGATGCCGTCGAAGTGCATGACCTCCTCGCCCGCGATGTCCTTGAAGCTGAAGCTGGTGACCAGCACCTGCCGGCGGGTCTTGACCGCCAGCCACTCGTAGACGCTCTCCGGCATGTAGAACACCGGCTTGACGCCCTTCTTACGGACGCGCGTCTTGAGCCGCAGCATGTCCTCTCCGATGTCCTTGTCGAGCGAGGTCAGGTTGTTGCTCTCGATGTTGCATATCCTCCCGCAGGTGCGGAAGTCTTTGACGGTCAGCCCCACGCGCCACTTGAAGAACTGCTCCTTCACCTCCAGCCGGGAGATGTCGTCGGCCATCGTGATGGTGTTGTCCTTCACCGGGCCGCGCTCGAGCCCGCTCTTGCTGCCGCGCGGGTAGTGCAGGTACGCGCCGGTGCGGCCCCACCCGACCAGGAAGATCGAGCGCAGGTTCGTGTTGCTGGCAGAAGTCGAGCGCACGGACGACTGGATGCAGTAGTAGCTGGCCAGCTTGTTGTCGGTGCCGCCGAAGGCGTTGTAGATCGGGGCCAGACCGTTAAACTTCTTGGCGTTCGCCTTGATGTTGCCGTAGAAGATCGCGTCGCAGACCTCGTTGCCCATGGCCTCGGCGTGGCTGAACGCCTCGTCGAGCATTTCCTCGGAGCCGTTCGGCGAGTCGTCGATCAGATCCTTGTCCACCTGGATCAGGCTCTTGAGCGTCCCGATCGAGTTGGATACCTGTTTTTTCGCCCCTTTGCTCGGCTGCGTGCCCTCGTAGTACGCCGTCCAGGTCGCGTCGGGCAGTCCCGTGCGGATCGTTGTGCGGTCGTTCTCGGTGCCGTTGGCCTCCTTCACCACCGCGTCGGCGAGCAGGTCGGAATTCGCCTCCATAACCAGCTCAACGATCTCGCGGTCAAAAGACCCGTCCTCTTTGAGTCCTTTGTACAGGTCTCGCATGGTCGGGTTGCGTGTTCCTTTTGTCGCCATGATGTTTCCTCCGTTGCCCCCGCGAACCTACGCGGGGAGATTGTTTATTTGCCCTTGGGATACATGCGCTCGGCCAGGCTCTTCTCTGTCTTGTCGCCTGTTCCGCCGCCGGCCGCGCCGTCGGGGGTCAGCCCGCGCCCGATCTTGGCCAGCGCCTCGATAATGTCGGGATCCGATCCGAACGCCTCCACGCGCGCCAGGCGCGAGAAAAGCTCCTTCCCGAAAACGTGCTCGCCGCCGCGCCGCCCCTCGGCCGCGAAGCGCCGGATGTCGCCGCCGAAGCGCTTCGAGCACTCGGCGCGCAGCCCGGCGAGGACCTGCCGGTCGGCCTCCGCCGCGGCCTTGTACTGCCCCGCGACGTGCCGGCCGTAGGCGGCTATGATCTCGT
>JAAYZJ010000251.1 GCA_012514915.1 Lentisphaerota bacterium
CCCCCCATGGGTATTCGGTTTACGAGAACGGGCGACGAGGGCGGATAACGAGTAGAGAGTCTTCATCGTCCACCGCTATCGTCGCCCGCTATCGTTCACCGTTTCGAGCACCTGTGCAGCACCCCGTTTTTCTTCATTTCTTATCTTTATTTACTTGACACAAAATATTGCCCTGCAATATTATATGCTGCATGAGCGAACGTTTTGTCAGGGTGGACAGGGACACGCCGATGCTGATGCCTCCAAGCCTCCAGGAGTGGCTTCCCGAGGGGCACTTGGCGCATTTCGTAGTCGAGACGGTGGCGTTGCTGCCGCTGCACGGATTCCAGGTGAATACACGGGGCACGGGGCACGCACAGTTCCCGCCGTCGATGATGCTGGCGCTGCTGGTGTACAACTACGCGGTCGGGCGGATGAGTTCGCGCCAGATCGAGAAGGCGACGTACGAGGACGTGGCGTCGCGGTACATCTGCGGGGGCGACGCGCATCCCGACCACGATACGATCTGCACGTTCAGGCGGAACAACGGCAAGCTGTTCGCGGAGTCGTTCGTGCGTGTCCTGGAATACGCGCGCGAGATGGGCGTGCTGTCTCGTCGGGGCGGGGTGGCCGTGGACGGGACGAAGGTCGCGGCCAACGCCAGCAAGCATGCGGCGGTCAGCCACGGTCGCGCGGGCGAGATGATCGAGGAACTCAAGGGCGAGGTGCAGGAACTGATGGCGCTGGCGGAGCAGGCGGACCGCGAGGCCGTTCCGGAGACGCTGAAGGTTCCCGAGGAGATCGCCCGGCGCGAGGCGCGTCAGCGCAAGTTGGAGGAGGCGCGGTGCGTGATCGAGGCCCGCCATCAGGCGAAAATGGCTGAAAAGCAGCGTGAATTCGAGGAAAAGGCGGCGGAGCGCGCGGCGCGGCGGGAACGCGGCGAGCCGGTGCGCGGCCCAGAGCCGCAGCCTCCCCCGGCGGAGCCGGAGGCGAAGGAGCAGTACAACTTCACGGACCCCGAGAGCCGGATCATGAAGGCCGGCAACGGGGGGCACTTCGAGCAGGGCTACAACGCGCAGGCGGCGGTGGACACGGAAGGCAGCATGCTGGTCCTGGGCGGCTACGTAACGGACGCGCCGAACGACAAGCAGCAGCTCGAAGCCGCCGTGGCGTGCGTCGCGCCGGAGGCCCGCGAGATCACGCATGTGCTCGCCGACACCGGCTACCACAGCGAGGCGGCGGTCGCCGCCGTGGAGGCGGACGGCGGTCCGACCGCCTACGTCGCCGTTGAGAAGACGGGGCACCACCGCACGGTCGCCGACCTGCTGGCGCAACCGGCCCCGGAGGAGCCGCCGCCCGGCCTATCGGGCAAGGACGCGATGCGCCACCGACTGCGCACGGCCTCGGGCCGCGCGGCCTATAAGAAGAGGAAGGAGACGGTCGAGCCCGTCTTCGGAATCGTCAAGGCGGCGATGGGCTTCCGGCGATTCCTGCTCCGGGGACTGCGCAAGGTGAACCTGGAGTGGTCGCTCGTCCGGCTCGCGTACAACTTCCGCCGCCTGGCGAAGCTCCTGACGGCAAGGCAAGGGCCGAACTGCGCTCCGATGACGCCCCGCACGGCCTGAAAAGGCCGTTTCCGTCCAAAAACCGCCCTGGAGTGCGCCCGCCCGGCTTCTGGAAGTTTCCGTAGGTCCGGTCAGAGGGGGTCCGCGTCCGCTGGATGGCCACTTTGTGCCCCGTCCAAGCCGAAATGGACGCCGCAGCCGGGAACGGTGCGG
>JAAYZJ010000252.1 GCA_012514915.1 Lentisphaerota bacterium
CAGGCGCCGGCCTACATCCTGCGCCAGGCCGCGGCGCAGCGGTTCAGCCGCATCGTGGTGGCCACGGCCGGCGGTGTGCATGCCCTGCATGTGCTGGCCCTGGCCGAGGGGCTTTCCCAGGCGTGGAACCTGCCGGTCTCGGTGCTGCGGATCGAGCCAGCCCCCGAGGCCGCTCCCGAACCCCCCCGGCGCGGGCTCGACGCGCTGCTGGCGCGCAGCTTCCTCCTGGGACGCACCATCGAGATCGGCCGCGTGACCGACCTGGTACGGCAGATCGACGCGCAGGCGGGCGCGGAGGATCTGCTGCTGATCGGCGCGCCGCACTTCGGCGTGGCCGCCTCCCATTTCGCCGGATCCCTGCCGGAGCAACTGGCGCGCATCCACGCCGGGCCGATGCTGATGTGCCTGTCGGAGCCGCCGCCGAGCCCCCCGTTCCGCGACTTCCTATGGGAAGCGAACATCACCATGGGCGTGCAGGGACGCGACCGGGACGGCGTCATCCGGCTGCTGGTCGACCGCCTGTGCGAGTCGGGCGTGGTGCCCGCCGAGCTGCGCCAGACCTGCGTCAAGCGCGCCTTGGCGCGCGAGGCGCTGGGCTCGACGGTGGTCGGCTGCCAGACGGCGCTGCCGCATGCCCTGCTGCCCGACTACGACGGCGTGGCGGCGGCGCTGGCCGTCTGCCCCGCCGGGGTTGTCTTTGGCTCGGGCGAAGCGGCCCCCAAGTTCATCTTCCTGCTCGTCTCGTCGGCCCGTTCACACGACCGCTATCTCGGCGCCCTGGCCCGCATCGCCCGGCAGATGATCGACGCCGACACCCGGCAGGCGGTTCTGAGCTGCGCCACGCCCACCGACGTCATGAACGCACTGGCCGGCAAGCCGTCCGTTTAAGACCGGCGTGGTCGATGTAGATCGTGGGGTGAAACGGCACGCGGTCGGGCAGATGCCCGGAAAGCACCGCGTGCATGCGGTCGCGGGATGTCATGGGTTCAATGTTCATGGAAACGGAAACTGTACAGGTCGGCATCCTTCATGGCAAACCGCAGCCGGACGGGGCGGCCGGACAGTGCGCCGACGTCCGCGTGCTGCTTCCAGACGACGACACGCGCGATCTCGTCGCCGATGATCTCGGGGCACGCATCGAGCGTGTAGCCGGGAATCGCAACGCCGGCCTCGTCCTGGATTTCCACCCGCACGAAGCCGGGCGCGCCGGTGCGGAAGTTGAGCGCCAGTTCGTTCCCCGAGAAGATCAGGGGACGGGTCAGCAGCTCGCCGCCGGCCCACGGCGCCGAGACCGAGGCGAAACCGTCGGTGCGCAGCATCAGCCGCTCGACATGCCAGCTCTGCTGCACACACGACGGAGTCGGACCAGCCGGCCAGGTCTTTCGACACCGCCCGCGCCATGGTGCGGCGGCGCACGCCGTCCACGGTGTCGCAGCAGCGGTAGTAGAGGTGATAGCGCCCCCGATGCTTCAGCACCGAGAGTCCGAAATTGCCCGGCCCCTCCCAGGGGCGGTCGATCCGAATCGCCATTCCGGCGGGCCAGGGTTCGTGCAGCACCAGCCGCGTGTTGTCCAGCCGGTCGGTCAGAACATCGTCCACGAACAGCTCGCGGCGGTCGGCGATGTTGACAGGTTTTTGCATGATGGCCTTTCGTTAAGAAGCTGTCGGCGCGCAAGGACAACCGTTTATTGGCCCTACACCGGCCTGAAGGCCGTCGCTTGCTTCCGGCTGAAGCCGGGACTCCGACCGTGATGAGGTCTGCCTTGAAAACCAACCCCGGCGCACCAGCCACCTCTTGCCGGAGTCCCGCCTTCAGGCGGAAGCCTGTCAGGGGCTTTAGCCCCGGCTTCGATGCCAAGTCCGATTTCCCCGGTTTGCTCGCGCCGCATGCACATCCTCCGTCATTATCCGATTACTAGCGGACCAGAATCACCGTGCTCCGTTCGGAGGGGAGCGGGACACGCGTGACAACCAGGCCCACATAGCTGTTGGTCGTATCGTAGTGGAGCCCGGCCTTGCCCTGCAGGAACGGGGCGAGGCCCGAATCATCCACGGTCAGCGAGCCGGCGTTGATCAGTTGCTGCAGGGCATTGGTGTGGTTGCCCGCCCAGCGCAGACCCCAGTAGAGCCCGGTTGTGAGCGGATCGCCCGCGAAATTGACGGCCATCGTGCCGTCAAGTGTCAGGGTGGCCGTGCTCGTGGTCAGATCCAGGCCGCCCGAATACCCTGACACATAATTCGTGACGGCGTTGCCCGCATTGACGGCGACATTGCCCGAAACCGTGACTCTGCCGCCCGCGCCCATGACCAGCGCGTTGCCCGCGTTCCCCGCCGCGCCGACCGTCAGCGCGCCGTTGACGCGCCAGAGCGAGCCGCTGCGGTGATCCGGCCCGTGCCGCCGAAACCTTTGCGAAGTGCGAGCAGAGCAGTTCCTGCTGCCCGCCCGCCCACAGCGCGTGGGACGAACGCTTGCCCTGCTCGTCCACCACGGCCCACTCCGGGCTGTAGCTCGGCGCGTCGAGGTAGTAGTCACGGTACTGGTCGTGCAGGATGAGCGTGTAGCCGAGTTCGTCGGCCGTGTCCGCCAGAGCGCGCAGCCCGGCCCAGCCGCCCGCGCGCTCGGCCGGCGGGAGCGGATCGGGATGAACGTTGTCGTATCCGCGGGCACCCCAGCCGTCTAGATGCACGTAGGCGTTATGCACGCCGCGCGCGTGGAGCGCGCGCAGACTCGCGGCCCGGCCGGCGAACGTGACACGGATGCACGTCCTTGACCCGGGGATTGAAGGCCTCGAGCCGCCCCGTCCGACGTAGCAGCTCGTATTCGCGGGCCAGGGTGACGGTGCGGTTCACCTGCCGCCGCGGGGCCCGGAAGGGATCGCGGAACGTCACGGCGGAGTCGGCTACCGGTGCCAATGGGTGCTTCATGACGCACTCCAGTATGCCCGGCACGCGGCGGAAGTCAAACGCAATCGGGGCGCGCCCATCTTGCCGGGTGCGATCCACAATAGTGGATGCGCACACAGAATTCAGAAGCCAGAATACAGAATTCAGAAG
>JAAYZJ010000020.1 GCA_012514915.1 Lentisphaerota bacterium
CTGATCCTGACGGATCTCGAGTTCGACGCCACCGATCCCGTCGTCGACCTCGACTTCTGCAAGGACTGCAACGCCTGCCTCCAGGCATGCCCGCTGCAGGCGATGGCCGAGCGTGGCGAGGCGACGTTCGCCCTCGACACCCGCCTGTGCGCGCGCTGCGCCAACGGCCGCCTGAACATGGCGCCGGGCTCCTACGAGTCGCTCGACCGCCTCGCCGCCTCGTGCGGCCGCGCCTGCCTGGTTGCGCTGGAGGAGAAGATCGGCAGCCGCTATGCCGCCCCTTTCCGCCGCCGCTCCGTCTGGGCCCGTGATATCAACGGCGTCTGCACCGTCCACCCGCTCGAATCCAAGGAAGGAGTTTCCCGATGACATCCCAGGAACTGAAAACGGCCGCCAAAGGCTTCGGTGCCGATCTGGTCGGCATCGCCGGCATCGAGTCGTTCCGTGACCTGCCGGCCGAGATCAACCCGCTCTCCATCCACTCCGGCGCCCGCGCGGTGATCGTCCTCGGGCGCAAGGTGCTGCGCGGCGCCCTGCGCGGGGTCGAGCAGGGGTGCGAGTTCGACAACGCCTTCCCCCAGTTCGGGCTCTACCTGCTGGAGGACAACTTCCTGGCCAAGACGACCTATGACGTGTCGATCTGGTGCGAGGCGCGCGGCTTCGAGGCCGTGCCGCTCTTCGGCTACGATGTCGCCGGCCAGCCGGTGGGCGTGCCCGTCGCGCCGGGCAAGCCGGCGCCGAACGTGATCCTGCAGGTCCGCCTGCTCGCGCAGGCCGCCGGCCTCGGCGAGACGGGCCTCGCCGGGCTCTTCCTGACGCCGCAGTTCGGCCCCCGCCAGCGCTTCGCCATGCTGGTCAGCGATGCCGACCTCGAGCCTGACGCCCCCTTCAAGCCGCACCTGTGCGACGACTGCGGCGCCTGCGTCAAGGCCTGCCCGCTGGCCGCGCTCGATGCCGACGCCGGCCAGCCTTTCGGTCTGCCGGGGTATGAGCGCCGCGTCGCGGCCCGCGACAACAAGCGCTGCCTGCAGTGCCGCAACGGCGCCGTGCAGACCAACGAGGGACGCTTCAGCACGGTGGACCGCATGGCG
Organism: Lentisphaerota bacterium; assembly: GCA_012514915.1. Taxonomy (GTDB): domain Bacteria; phylum Verrucomicrobiota; class Kiritimatiellia; order RFP12; family JAAYLN01; genus JAAYLN01. The sequence goes on from JAAYZJ010000020.1 coordinate 1,092, forward strand.
GCCGCCTGCAACCGCGCCTGCATCGACGCCCTCGAGCGCCGCGGCCTCCCCGCGGAGAAATTCGATACACCCTTCCGGCAGGGGCCCGCCTGGGGCCGCGATCTGCTGGGCAACCCCGTCGCCTAATGGAGAACACCGCCATGAACCAGCAGCCATTGACCGCCCGTATGATCAAGGACCTCGCCAAGCGCATCGGCGCGGGCGGGGGGGGCGTGGAGGTCGTCGGCATCGCGCCGATCTCCCGCTTCGCCAACGCGCCCGAGCGGATGCACCCGAAAAACATTTTCCCCGACTGCCGCTCGGTCATCTCGATCGTCCAGCCGATCCCGCGCAGCACCTACCGCGGCATCACCGAGGGGACGCACTGGAACAACTACACCTACTACGCCTACAACCGCCTCAACACGATCTTCCGGCCGATGGTCACCGAGGAGTTGGCGCGCTTCATCGAGGATCATGGCTACGAAGCCGTGCCGGTCTATCCGGGCGTGGCTGAACAGTATTCGAACAACCCCGATCCGGTCCCGGGCCGCCCCGCCCCCGAGGTTCAAATCCAGGTGCGTATCGCGGCGATGGCCTGCGGGCTGGGCGAGATCGGCTGGTCCAAGGTCTTCCTCCATCCGGTCTTCGGGCCGCGCGTCCGCATCGGCACCATCCTGACCGATGCCCCGCTCGAGGCCGACCCGCTGATCAAGCCGGGAACCCTGTGCAAGCGCTGCATGCGCTGCGTGCCGACCTGCCCGGGCAACGCCATCCCGCCGCGCAACGGGCCGAAGGTCACGATCAAGATCGACGACCAGGAGTACTCCTGGGGCGACGTCCACATGGGGCGCTGCA
>JAAYZJ010000253.1 GCA_012514915.1 Lentisphaerota bacterium
AGTATCCGACGCTCACGGCCGTCGTCTGCGACGTCGGCATCTGGGGCGCCGACAGGAAAGTCTGGCCCCTGCTCGAAAACTACCCGCGGCTGTACGTCGAGACCAGCCTCGTCTCGCTCGAGGCGGGAGGGCTCGAGGCGGGTGTTCGCCGCTTCGGCGCCTGGCGCTTCCTGTACGGCAGCAAGTTCCCCCACCGCTATTTCGAAGCCCGCATGCTCGATCTGGAGCAGGCCGATCTCCCGTCGGACGACAAGGACGCCATCGCCGCCAACAATCTGGAATCCCTGCTCAAGGAGGTGATGCTGTGAGCCACGAACTGCGCGAGCGCTTCTTCGCCGAGGGGCGGCTGGACGACTGCCCCATCTACGATCTGCACGGCCACTGGGGGCCGCACAACGCCATTCATCTGCCCGGCGCCGACGCCGCCATCGCCCGCGGCCTGCTCGAACGCGCCAACATCCGCCGGCTCGTGTTCTGCCACCACCACACCCTCTTCACCCCCGACATCGGCAACCAGGCCAACATCGACGCGGTGCGCGCCCTGCCCGACCTGCTGCGCGCCTACCTGGGCGTCAACCCCAACTATCCCGACGTGATCGCGGAGGATCTCGCCCGCTTCGACCAGTATCCCGATGTCTTTGTCGGGTTCAAGCTGCTGGGCGACTACCACCGCGTCTCGGTGGCCGACGACCGCAACCGGCCAGCCTGGGAGCTGGCCAATGCCCGGCGCCTGCCCGTCCTGATGCACACCTGGGGCGGCAGCACGTACGACGGCTACGAGGCGGTCCGCACCGTGGCGGAGCGCTATCCCGGCGCCACGATCATCTGCGGCCACAGCCTGCACGGCGAATGGTCGCGGGCGATCGAACTGGCCAACGCCTTCCCCAACCTCTATCTCGAGCTCACGGCCGTTCCCGACGACCGCGGCGTCGTGGAGCAGTTACTGGCAGGCGCGGGCTCCCGCAAGATCGTCTTCGGAACCGACTTCCCCTGGTTCAGCCACTTCTACTACATCGGTGCCCTGCTCGGCACAGGAATGGACGACGAGTCGCTGCGCGATATCCTCTACCGCAACGCGCAACGCATCCTGGGAGAAACCTGACGCCGGGAGACTCCGCCCCATGACCGCGCCCCCCCCTCCATCCGGCGACTGGCCGGCCCGCTATGCCTCCGCGCTGCCCGATGGCCGCGTGCGCTGCGGGCTGTGCCCGCACGCCTGCCGACCGGCGCCGGGTGAAACGGGGCGCTGCCGGGTGCGGCGAAATGCGGATGGGCGGCTGATCGCCGACACCTACGGGCGTCCCGTCGCCCGGCAGATCGATCCGATCGAGAAGAAGCCCCTGCGCCACTACCTGCCCGGCAGCCGAACGTACTCGATCGGCACCTACGGCTGCAATTTCACCTGCCGCTTCTGCCAGAACGACGACCTGTCGCGCCACGGCGGCGCACACCAGCGCGCCCTGCCGTTCGTCGCCCCCGAGGCCCTCGTCGAACAGGCACAGCGGCACGGCTGCCGCTCGATCGCCTTCACGTACAACGAACCGACGGTGTTCTTCGAGTACATGGTTGATACCGCCCGTCGCGCGCGCGCGGCGGGACTGGGAACGGTGCTGGTGAGCAATGGCTACATCAACCCCGAACCGCGCGCCGAGTTGTATCCACTGATCGACGCCGCCAACATCGACATCAAAGCCTTTTCCGACGACTTCTACGCCCGCCTCTGCGGCGCCCGCCTCGCGCCGGTCCTCGACAGTTGCCGCGCCTTCAAGCGGACCTTCGGCAAGCATCTCGAGATCACCAACCTGCTGATTCCCG
>JAAYZJ010000021.1 GCA_012514915.1 Lentisphaerota bacterium
CCGCCGCGCGAGGCGGGATCGTAGGTGCCATGGACGGCGGTGATCGTCCCCGCCTCGTCCTTCTCGACCGAGGTGCAGGTGAAGAGGCAGGCGTAGCGGAGGCGGACCTCGCGGCCCGGGGCCAGGCGGAAGAACTTCTTCTCCGGGACCTCCATGAAATCGGCGCGCTCGATCCAGAGCTCGCGGGAAAAAGGGACCCGCCGGGTGCCGGCGGCGGGATCCTCGGGGTTGTTGACGGCCTCGAACCACTCCTCGTCCTGCTCGGGGTAGTTGTCGATCACGAGTTTGAGCGGGTCGAGCACGGCCAGGCGGCGGGCCGCCGTCTGGTTGAGGCGGTCGCGCACGCAGGATTCGAGCAGCGCGAGCTCCGTCGCGCTCTTGTACTTCGACACGCCGATCCGCTCGCAGAACTCGCGGATGGCCTCGGGGGGATAGCCGCGGCGCCGCAGCCCCGAGATCGTCGGCATCCGGGGGTCGTCCCAGCCGTCGACACGCTGCTCCTGGACCAGTTGCAGCAGCTTGCGCTTGCTCATCACGGTGTAGTCGAGGACGAGCCGGGCGAACTCGCGCTGCTGGGGGCGGATCGTGTGCCCGTCGCGGACGACCAGCCGGTTGAGTTCCTGCATGCGGTCGATCACCCAGTCGTACAGGGGGCGGTGCACTTCGAATTCCAGCGTGCAGAGCGAATGGGTGACCCCCTCGAGGGCATCTTCGATCGGGTGGGCGAAGTCGTAGGTCGGGTAGATCTGCCAGCGGGTTCCCGTGCGGTAGTGCGTCTGCTTCATGATCCGGTAGAGGACCGGGTCGCGGAAGTGGATGTTGGGCGAGGCCATGTCGATCCGCGCCCGCAGGCAGCGGCTCCCCTCGTCGAACTCGCCGGCACGCATCCGCGCGAAGAGATCGAGGTTCTCCTCGATGCTCCGCGCGCGGTAGGGGCTTTCCCGGCCGGGAGCCGTCGGTACGCCGCGGTAGGCCTTCCAGTCCTCCTGGGAAAGGTCGCAGACGTAGGCATGGCCGCTGCGGATCAGCGCGGTGGCGATGTCGTACATCTTGTCGAAGTCGTCGGCGGCGTAGTAGAAATGCTCGCCCCAGTCGAAGCCCAGCCAGCGGATGTCCTCCTTGATGGAGCGGACGTAGTCCTCGTTTTCCTTCGAGGGGTTCGTGTCGTCCATGCGCAGATGGCAGCGTCCGCCGAACTCGCGGGCCATGCCGAAATCGATGCAGATCGCCTTGGCATGCCCGATGTGGAGGTACCCGTTGGGCTCGGGCGGGAACCGCGTCACCACCTGGCCGCCGTTGCGTCCCGCCTGGACATCCTCGGCGATGAACTGGCGGATGAAGTGCCCCCGGGGTTCGGCGGGAGCGGTTGAGGGGGCGACGTGGGTGTGGGGTGTTTCGTTCATGGATCTGATGGCTGCCGGCGGGCGAGCGGGGAGCCGCGGCCGGCCGGCTGGGAGGGAGGGAAGAGGACCGCCGAACGGGCGCGAAGGCCCCTTCGGCGGTCAACGGGTCAACGGTCGAACTGGGCGTCGAAGGCGATGGCGCTGGGCTCGAAGTCGAGACGGCGGACAAAGCCGCAGGCTTCCCGCGCGCCGTGGCAGCGATCCATGCGCGAATCCTCCCATTCGACCGAGAGGGGGCCGGTGTAGTGGATGTCGTTCAAGGCGACGATGATGTCCTCGAAGCGGATGTCGCCGTGCCCGGGGGAGCGGAAGTCCCAGAAGCGGCGCGGGTCGGCGAAATCGGTGTGCCCGCCGAAGACACCGACGGTGCCGTCGCCGTGCCCCCACCAGGCATCCTTGATATGGCAGTGGAAGATGCGGTCGGGGAAGGTGCGGATGAACTTGACGTAGTCGACTCCCTGGTAGCCGAAATGGGAGGGATCGTAGTTGAAGCCGAAGGCGGGATGCCCGTCAAGCGCGTCGAGCGCGCGCTGGGCCGAGGCGATGTCGAAGGCGATCTCGGTGGGATGGACTTCCAGCGCGAAGCGTATCCCAAGCTCACCGTAGACGTCGAGGATCGGCTTCCACGTCGCGGCGAAGCGTTTGAAGCCCGCCTCGATCTGGCCGGGCAGCACGGGGGGAAACGAATAGAGCAGATGCCAGATGGGCGACCCCGTGAAGCCGGTGATGACCTTGACACCCATGTTGGCGGCGGCCTTCGCGGCCGTCGTCTGCATCTTGATCGCCCACTTTTTCAACCCCTTGGGGTCGTTCTTGAAGCGGGCCGGTCCGAAAGCGTAGTGGCGCTCATCGATGTTGTCGCAGACCAGCTGCCCCGACAGATGGTTCTGAATGGCCCAGACATCCAGACCGTTCTCCGCCAGGATGGCGCGGCGGTCGTCGCAGTAGCGCTTGCTCCGGGCCGCCTGTTCGAGGTCGATATGATCGCCCCAGGCGGCCAGTTCCAGCCCGTCGTAGCCGAAATCCTTGACCAGGGGCGCCAGTTGCTTCAGGGGAAGGTCGGCCCATTGGCCCGACACCAGGGTGACTTTGCGTGCCATATGCGTGTTGCTCCTC
>JAAYZJ010000022.1 GCA_012514915.1 Lentisphaerota bacterium
GACACTCTCGACAGGCGAGGTCTCGCCCTGCCGTTCCCGGATTTCGACGTCCAGTCCCGCCTCGCGGTAATACCCTTTCGCCTGGGCCAGGTAGTAGCCGGCGAACTGCATCCGGTGCGACCAGGGCAGTTGCAGCACGACCCGCGCCAGATCGTCCCTGGGAGGCGTATCCTGCGCGGGACAGAACCGGGCCAGACAAACGCAAACGCCGATAACCGCCATCATGAACTGGCGGCCCAGTGACGAGCGTGCAACGGGCGTCCGCGATATCGGCGTCATGTGCCGAGAATAGCGAAACCCGTTGGGGCTGCCAAGCGTGATAACGCATTGCGCCTGAACATCCTGTTGGAAACGCATGGCAGTGGTGGTCAACCAGCACTGCGGGAGCTATGGGGCTGCGCAAGGGCACCCCACGCTGAACGGTCCGGTACCTGCCTGCGCCGCGAGCGTCGCGGCAGATAGGCGTCCCGTTCTACCGGCCTGCGACAGACGATGCGCCAGAAGGCGAGCCGTTCGAGTTTTGCCCACCTCCCGATGCGCCCTCATCGCGCCCCCCTGTCGCTAGCCGATTACAGCGGCGCCTTAGCTCACGCGCCGACCGCGCGCGCGGCCAAACGTCCCAGCACCACCGCGCCGATGCCCAGTCCGTAGTTGCCTACGGCGTTCGCCGCGGCCCGCGCGAACCGGCCGTTGTCGAGCAGCGCCACCGTCTCGTATCCCAACGCGGAGAACGTCGTGAACGAGCCGAGAAAGCCCGCCACGACGAAGAGCCGGGCGCCTGGCCCCAGCCCCCCCTTGTCGCCCCCCCCACCCCATGGCTGCGCCGATGGCGAAGCACCCCAGGACGTTGACGACCAGCGTGCCCAGCGGAAACGCGGGCATCGCCCACCGCTGGACGAGCCCCGCCAACAGGTAGCGGGCGACATGGTTATCATCGGCCACGCCGGCCTGTTCCGCGGCGCTGGCGAACTGGACAAAGCGCGACAGGCCGCGATACAGCATGGCCACCGGCTTGGCGTACAGGGGAGGATCGACCCAGGTCAGCGAGTCGGTGAGTGCCTCGACAATCCGGCCGCCGGCACGGAGCAGGCGGCGGTCGCCCGGATGACGTGCCAGCGCCGCATTGAAAAAATTGAGCACCATGGCCGACTCGGCCCGCGCCTCGCCCTCGACCTGTGCCGTGACGGACAGGGCAACCCGGCCCAGCCAGGCGGCCAGTTCGGGATTGCGGTTCACACGCCACAACGCCTCGACACCCATGGCGATGCTGGCATAACCGAAGGCGTAGGTGGCCATGTTGCGGACCAGTTCGTCATCCAAAGGATGATTCACAAGGGTTGCCGCGAGTTCCTCGGCACAGATTAAAAAGCGAGGTTCGCCGGTGAGATCGGCCAGCGACGCCAGGTAGAGCAGCGCCCAGCCCAGTTCGCGGCTGAAGCTCCAGAGCTTGTCTCGTCGCCCGGGATCGGCAAAGGTGTGCAGAATGGAATCGCCGACGGCCACGGCGGTCGCGAGCGCATCGGCGTCGCCGCTCAGGCAATAGTAGGCCCGCCAGGTGCGTGCCGGCCTGGTAGTAGGGCGGATCGTCCGGACCGAGCCGACGCAGACGGCCGACGCCGGCGTAGGTGGCGCCGTAGCCGGGATCGGGGGTGTCGCCCAGATCCCACATCCCGACC
>JAAYZJ010000254.1 GCA_012514915.1 Lentisphaerota bacterium
CATCACGCCGGCGCCGGGGCGCGTCGGTATACTTGGTGTCGAAATAGCGTCGCGCCTTGGGCACGCAGTGCCGCAGGCAGCTCCCCATCTCGCCGCCGCGCTGGCCGTGCGCCTTGACGGCGTCGAGAATGACCTGCTCGTTGACATGCTCCGGGATCGGGAGATCGAGGTCGAGATCGAAGTGCTCGCCCCAGGCGCAGCGCCAGAGGTTCTTGCGGGCGTAGCGGTAGGTCTTGTCGGCGATGCGGATCTCGTTGAAGCCGTCGAGTTCCTTGGCGAGCGCGCCGGAGAGGCAGTGCTTGCGGCACAGCATGCAGTTGTCGCAGACACTGCCGGGTTCAAGCAGGGGCGTCGGCTCGAGCGGCGCGTCGGTGACGATGCTGACATAGCGCTGGCGGGCGCCGTATTCCGGTGTGATGGCGAGGCCGTTGTAACCGAACTCGGCCAGCCCGGTCGCCACGGCGGAGTGCAGGTGCGAGAGGTCGGGAGCGAACTGCTCGGTCATCTCCTTGTACCCCTTGTAGCGCCAGATGTTGGAGGAGACAATCGGCACGGCGCGCCACCCGCGCGCCTGCAGGAAGAGTCCCATGCGGTAGGAGATCTCGTCGAGGCGCGCATTCATGTGGTACTGAATGGTGTAGGGCCCGATGATCTGCGGGTGCTGGCGGCCGCCGAGCTCGATGGCGGCGTCGGGGTGGTGGAGCGCCATCACGATCACACTGCGCGACTCGGGCATCAGTCCCTGCGGACTCATGCGCGCCGGCGCATTGGTGTAACGCGAGCGGTCGGCAAAGCCGACCAGGTCGGCATTGAGGGTTCGCAACGCATAGTCGCGGATTTCCTGGGTCAGCGCGGTGTCGAAACACGATGCAGCATTCATCTCTCGCCTTTCCTGTTAATTCATTGATAATGAACTGGCTTTCATTATAGTGGATTGCCCTCGGCTTGGCAACCGGCTCGGGAATATTTTACATCGACGAATGTTACGATTGTGTTATCTTATGCGCGATCAAGGTTTCAACCGTCGCCACGTCACCTGTCAGTCTTCTGTTGGAAGGATGCATTCGTCATGCCGATCTTTGAATACCGCTGTCAAACCTGTGGGCACGCCTTCGAGCATCTCGCCCGCAGCCGGACGGACCTCCCAGGCGCCTGCGCCAAGTGCGGCGCGCCGGCGATCGTGAAGCAACTTTCGACGTTCGCGGCCCGCGCCGATGCGTCCGCCGCCCGGGCCTGCGACAGTTGCCCCGCCACGCCGTCCTGTCCCACCGCCCGTCGCGGCTGCTGCGGCGGCGCCTGTAGCCACAGCCACGCATGAGGTCGCCGGACCCGCTTTTTTCCATGAGCCGTCCTCGAGCATTCCGTGATGTCCCGCCGCCGGCAGACAGCCCAGCGCGCCGCATTCAGCGCGAAGTGGAAACCTTTGTCCGCCTGACCTTACTCTCGCTGATGGTTCCCTTCACGGTCATCACCGACCTGGTGATCCTCGGCAACCGGCTCGGGGAACGGTCGGTGACCGAATGGGCTCAGGCCCTTGTGCTGCTGGTCACCGCGATCCTCTGCGGCGACGCCGCCCGGCACGAGCCGTCGGCCCGCGGCGGCTACACGCTCATGGCCGGCTTCTTCGCCTGCGCCTTTTGCCGGGAGCTGGACCTGGTGTTCGACAAGCTCATCTTCCATGGGAGCTGGCGCCTGTTCGCCGGGGTGGCGCTGGCCGCCACGCTGGCGTTGACTTGGCGCTACCGGGCGACGACGCTGCCGGGGCTTGCCGCCTTTCTCGATCGGCGCGCCTATCCGTACTTCCTGATCGGGCTGTTGATCGTCATCGTCCTGAGCCGCAGCCTGGGGAGCGGGCGCATGCTCTGGAACATCCTGGGCTGCGACGACACCCACCGGCTCTTCAAGACGATCATCCAGGAATCGCTCGAATCGTTCGGCTACCTGCTCATCACCTACGGCGCCTTCCTGCTGCGCCGCGAACAGGACGCCACACGCCACGCGTGAATGTCGCGCGCGGCTCCGCGCGACCTCCCGGTCACGCCTGCCGGATCGCGCGCAGCAAGGCGTCGACGTAGTCGCGGACGGCGAACAGGCGGCCCTCGGCCGAGCCCACCGTCCCGCGCGCGATCGAACCATGGGCCTCCCACCAGGCACCCAGTTCAACGCGGTTCTGCGCGCGCCAGGGGGCGGACGGGTCGGTGGCCAGCCGGGTGTTCCAGTCGATAGTCTCGGCCAGATGCACGAAGGTCGACGAGTGGTAGTCGACGCCCAGCATCAGCACCTTGGCACCCTGCTGATACGCCAGCCAGAAGGGGGAACGATCCCCGAACGTGGCGCCCCACGGCGGCAGGTCCCAGGGCGAGCGGAAACCCGAGACGGCGCGGTGTCCCGCGACGAAGGCCGCCGCGTCGCGTCCGCGTGCCGCGACCGCATGCGAGTAGTGATCGGAGCGGACGGTGCCGGGCATGCACCGGAAGACTTCGGTCAGCCAGCCGACTGTCGAGGGGGTCGTCGCGACGTTCCAGGCTGCCGCGCGCTGCTCGCGGGGGATCAGGTTGAACGACGGCATCAGCAGCAGCCCATCCAGTCCGATGGCCGCCATCAGGGCCTCAATCACCGCCTCCGCACCACCCTCGACCGGCTGGATGCGTGAAAAGGCCGAGTGCACAAACAACATATCGCCGGCCGCGACGCCCAATTGGCGCAAATCCTGCACCAGCGACTCTTGCGTTGCCACGACGGTGGATGATTCCGAGTTCACGGTATTCATCTTAGCGCGTCACATCCTCCCCGGGTAGCGTCTTGGCCCCTGATAGTCTGCTAAAATTTCAATTTCACGTCGTCTCTTTGCCCACGTTCCCGCCCGCCGCATGCGGAAGCGCGTAGGATATGACCCAAGCCAATTCAATCCGTCCCCCCTCCCCGGCAGTCTGAGCCTCTGCCCGAGGGGCCGCCCAGCGCCGACACACTGGCGCTGCGCCTCCTGCGCAAAGCCTGGAACTGGCTCATCGTCGGCGAGGAGTACCGGCGCACCGACGTCTCCGCCGAGTCGGCCATCGCTACGGTCTGGCTGATCCGCGCCAGCATCCTCTTCATCGTTGTCGCCGCCGGTTTCGGTCTGCAACTTTCGATCAAGCGGGGCCTGCTGGGTCCCGAGGGACGCGTCGCCTTGACGGTCCTCGGCGGCGGCGCCTTCCTGGCCCTCGGCAGCCGGCTGATCGGCCGCGAGCGGTACGCCCTGATGGGCCAGGGACTCCTGGGCGGCGGCCTGGCGCTCCTCTACTTCGCCTGCTTCTCGGCCCACGTCATGTTCCACCTGATCCCCGTGCTGCCCGCCTTCGCCCTGATGATCCTCGTGACCGGTGCGGCAGTCGTCCTGGCGCTGCGCCACCAGTCGCTCTCAACCGCCGTGCTGGGCGCGATCGGCGGCTTCGCCACGCCCATGATGCTGCAAACCGATGCGCCCAACCTCTCCGTCCTGCTGGCCTATCTGATCATCCTGGGCGCCGGCATGGCCGCCATCGCCCTGCACCGGCAATGGCCGTTGCTGGTGTGGATCAGCCTGCTGTTCTCGACCGGCATCGTCGCCGGCACCCTGGGGACCGCGCCATGGGACACGGCCGACTGGCCCGTCGCGCTGGGAGGGGTCGCCATCCTCTTCGCCCTCTACTCGACCGCCATCTTCGGCTATGCAGTCCGCCGCCGGGTCGATGCCACACCGCTCGAGGCGGGCGGACTCTTCCTCAACGCCGCCTGCCTGCTGGGCCAGGGCTGGCTCATCTTCGACGCCATCGGCCGCACCCGTGCCGGCCTGGCGCTCCTGACACTGGCGCTGGCCCTGTTCTACCTGGCGCACCTCGCCGTCTTCCTGGCGCGGCGGATGCGCGACCCGACGCTGCTGACGGTCTTCGCGGCGCTCACCGCTGCCGCGCTGGCATTGTCGCTGCCATGCCTCTTCAGCGACGAGGCACTGTCGGCCGCGTGGGCCATCCTGGCGACGGCCCTCCTCTGGACAGGCTGCCGCCTCCTCAGCCGCCTCGTCTTCAACGGCGCCCTGCTCGTCTACCTCCTCGCCGGTCTGCGCGCCGCCGGGGCCTTCTTCGAAAGCCTCTCCCGTTTCCCCGCACTGGCAAAGCCCGACAACTACCTCCCGGGGTTGGCGGACCGCCTGACCGCCCAGGGGATTCCGATCCTCGCGCTTTTCGCCGCACTGGCCATCCTGCGCCGCCGTCCCGCGCCCGAGCCCCGCCTGCCGCAGGACCTTCCTCCCCTCCCCCTGATGCCCGGCTTGTCCATCCTCGCGACCACCCTGGCACTCGCCAGCGCATGGGCCTACCTGACACTCGAAGCGAACCTCTGCCTGAACGCCTTCCTTCCCACCTACACCCGCGTGGCGGTGACGGCGGTCTGGACGGCGTTTCTCTGGCACCTCTTC
>JAAYZJ010000255.1 GCA_012514915.1 Lentisphaerota bacterium
AGACCGGGCCATATTCGCCCATCAATTTTTCAACCAGGCGCTCGCGGCATATCTGCTCGGCAAATTCCGAATGCCGCCCTTCAAATAACGACAGACTCCCCGGCGCGTTCGGCGTCGCCAGCCAGGCGCGTTGACTCACTTCCCGCCAATGGTCGGCATTGAACGCGATAAACCTTCCGGCAATCGGGCTCTCGGCAAGGTGGCAACCCTCGCGCGGCGCCCCGATCCTGTTGCGCGGGGTCGGGCGGTAGCGGTCGCCCGCGTACCCTCGCGCGGGCAGAATCTGAATGCCCAGCGCCCGGCCCGGCCCGTCAACGTAGCGACGTACCACGTCGGGCATATAGCCGGAGTCGATAACCCAGGCCCCGGCGCGGATGCTCTCCCCTCCCCGCAACAGCGGCAGGCCGACGATCTCCTGCCCGTGCCGGACTAGCGCCTCGAACATGCGGCGCTTGGCTTCCGCCTCCGGGCAATCCTTCGGAACGATCTCGCGCCCCTCCCCGCCATCGTGCCGCCCGTACCAGGCCAGCCAGCCGGTTTGATCGTTTCCAAAACCGGCAACGGCGGAATGCAGCGCGTAGTTGTTCAAGTCCGTCGCGGCAACGACAAGCCGGGCCTCGGGCGGCAGGTCGCCACGGCGCCGTCCGGTGTGGACTCGGGAAACGATTAGCTCGGGGTTCAAGTCGTACACGGTCGCCTCCCCCTTCATCGGTTGATTTTGCCGTTCCGCCATGAAGGCGCGCTCGCCCATTCTGAAATAGTCCAGCATTGCCGCGTAAAGCGCATCAGGATCGCCCCGCTTGCGGTCGTAGCGGTGAGCCCATGACACGGTGAGCCCCTCCGTCAACGCGGCCTTGTTGGCCTTGTAGAAGGCTCGGCAGCGCTTCCCGCCGTCGCGGTCGGCCATGCCCTCGACTCGCTCCGCGTTCCATGCCTCCCACAGCTTGCGCGCGTCGCTCCCCTTGTCCTCGAATCCCGTCGGCCATGTCAGGACTTGCCCCACCCGGACGGCCTCGAAGTCGGCATGGTTGAGGAAGTGCTCGGCAACGTCGGCCTCGGAAATGACAGTCACGGCAACCATGATCGACAGCCGCGTTTCCGGCCCGGCCAGGTTGAACAGGTCGGACTCTAACCGTTCAATGGTTTTGCGTACCAGCGCCGGGCTCTCGGCAGTCGGCTTGTCTTGGGGGTCATCCAACAGCAGCACGTCGGGCCGCAACGTCAACCCGCTCGGCATGGTGGCGAATAGTCCGCGCGTATTGCCCCCGACACTTGCGGCGCCGATTGCGCCCCGTCCATCCGGCAGGACAAGGGCGCCGTCCATGATTCGCACATCCGCCCCGCACAAGTCGCCGGTGTCATTCCAGTGCAGCATCCGCAGCCGGACGGGGTGAACCGTCTCGACAAACGGCCCGCAGGTCTCGGGATAGTCGGCGCGGATTCGCTCGTTGTCCGCCAGCGCCGACAGCCAGCGCCGCAGCATCCGCCGGGCCGCCCCGTGACTGAATGCGGCAACGACGGGGAAGCGGCAGGCGCCGGAAAGAATTCCCCATAATGCCGCCCCCCACAAAACCGACGATTTACCCGTTCCTCGGGGCGCCGCAACCGCCATTCCCTGCCCGTCGCGGATCGCCCGGACGGCGGCCCCGATCATATCGTGGTGAACGTCTCCAAAGGGCAACGGATAGGTCGTGGCCAGGTAGAACCGTAGCCAGGCCGCCGGGTCTTTTTCCAACCGGCGCCGACGGGATAGGCTCTCGGGCTCGCGTCGCTCTACCACACGTCCGGCGGCGCGCGCGGCGTTCCGGGCGTCAACCTTGTCGGCATAGCGCGGCGCGTGGGCCTCCGTCGCGTAGTGCTCCCATTGCGCCACCAGCGGCGCGGCGTCAAAATCCTTTGCCAGCAGCCGGGCGTTGATGCCCAGGGCCAGGGGAACGGCCTCGACACCCTGCCCGGCCAGGTGCTCGCGAATCGCGCGCAGGGTGCCCCCGGACGTGCAAACGTCATCCACCAGCAGTACGCGGCCCCCGGATACCGGCGGCGGCGGAAAGTCCAGGCTCCCCAGGTCAACCGGCGCCGTGTGCGCGTACTTGCGCGGCGGGGTAGTCCGGGCCCGGCGGATCGTCACCCCGAAGAGCTCTTGAAGCTGGCTTGTCGCATTCGGATCGTGCCCCGGCACAACCCACACGGCCCCACAGCCTAGTTGCTCGC
>JAAYZJ010000256.1 GCA_012514915.1 Lentisphaerota bacterium
CCAGAGGCGGCAAGGGTTCGGCCTCCGGTTCAGGCTCGGGGTCCGTTTCGGGGGCGTCGGCCTCGGCTTCGGCTTCAGCGGGCGGCGCATTCGTCGCGTCGTCGGCGTCGGCCTCGGCTTCGGCGGGCGGCGCATGCGTCGCGTCGTCGGCGTCGGCCTCGGCTTCGGCGGGCGGCGCATGCGTCGTGTCGTCGGTGTCGGCTTCGGCAGGCGGGGCGTTCGTCGCGCCGTCCGCGACAACATCGGGCACGGCGTCTGCGGCCGGCTCGGGCTCGGCCTCCGCCTCGGGTTCGGGTTCGGGGTCGTCCCACAGGATTCTGGGGGTCCAGTCGGTGCCGATGACCGCTTCGACGGAGGCAACCGCCTGTGTCACCAGGGCTTCAGCCTCGGCGGCCAGGCCGCGCAGGCTGACCTCGGCTGTCGACAGGGAAGCGTGGGCGATCCCGGCGGCCTGCGTCCAGCGTGCCTGCTCGGCCTGCTGAGCGGCAAGATTGTTCGCCAGCTTTCCCGCCTGATGCCGTAATAATAGCCAAGAGCCTCCGACCCCGGCCAGCAGTAGCGTGACGACGGTGATCGCGGCGATCAGGCACCCCTTCTTCGGCAGCGTCTTCGTGGCGGAGGGGGTGTCCGCCGCCGTCTCGCTTGGCGGGACTGTCCCCTCGGGAAACATACCGCGGGTAATGACCAACGGCTGTCGCCCGGTGGTCTGCAGGTGTCCGGTTGTCGATGCGGCGGTCTGGGAAAGGGCGGAGGTTGTGCTGCCTCCCGCGATCGTCGTCGACCCCTTGCGTCCCTTGATCATGATCCGCTTGCCGGAGGGGGCCACCGGCGTTTTGGGTTGCACGCGGCTCAGATAGGCGCGCATGTCACTGAGCAGCGAACCGTAGGTCGGGTAGCGCATGGCCGGTTCCATCTGCAGCATGCGCATGATGATGGCCGAGACCTCGGGGGCGACGTCGGGGCGGAACATCTCCAGCGGTACGGGCGGCCCTTTGAGGCGGGCCCGCACGACCTCGAGCGCATCGGCGCCCTCGAAGGGGGGGTGCTGGGTGATGGCGTGGTAGAGCGTGCCGCCCAGGCAGTAGATGTCGCTGCGGAAATCGACCCGCTGGCGCCGCACCCGCTCGGGGGCGATGTAGTAGGGGGTGCCCCAGATCTCGTTCTCGCTCTTGCTGGGCTTGGCGGCGATGCCGAAATCGACGAGCTTGGCCTGGTTGCGCTCGTCCAGCAGGATGTTCTCGGGCTTGATGTCGCCATGGATCAGGTTGGCCGCCGCAGCCAGTTGCAGCCCGTCTGCGATGTCCAACCCGATCTTCATGACCAGCGGGATGTCGAGCGGATCCGGCGCGGCGATCATCTGGTCCAGATGGAGGCCGGGAACCAGCTCCATCACGATGTAGGGCTGCCCTCGCTCCTGCCCGAACGAGTAGATCTGCGCGATGTTGGGATGGTTCAGCTTGGCGGCCGCCTGCGCCTCGCGGCGGAACGAGGCCACGAATTCGGGGTTGTCCCCCAGGCTCTTCAGCATCACATTGATCGCGACATCGCGCCCCAGCGTTTCGTCGTGGGCGCGGTACACACCTCCCATGCCGCCGGTTCCGAGCAGCTCCGTCAGCAGAAAAGCCCCTAGGCGCGCCGGCACCGTCACTTCGTTGTTGCAACTTGGGCAGACTGCCTTGGTGAAGGGGGCGATCGCGCTGACGTCCATCCGCGCATGGCAAAACACGCAGATCATCCGCTGCACGGGATCGTAAAGGATATGAGTGTCTTCTTCTGACATGGTACCGCCAGGATCGTCGCTTGCTTCGGACAACAATTTGGCATACTATACCGGTTGTTTGTCCGCTTGTCAGCAGGATATTGACGCATGTACCCGACCTTCTTTCAACTAGGCCCTCTGACGCTCCACGCATTCGGTGTCATGATGGCGCTGGGTTTTGTGGCGGCGCTGGCCGTCATGCGGCGCCTGAGCCGGCACGGGTTCGGCGGGCTGGATGATGACCAGTTGGCCCGGCTGATCGTCTGGATCATGGCGGGCGGCATCGTCGGGGCGCGCCTGGCCTACGTCGCCGAGCACTGGTCGGGCGAGTTCGCCGCCAACCCCGGGGCGATCATCCGGATCGACCAGGGGGGGCTGATGTTCTATGGCGGCGTCCTCGGCGCCATCCTGGCCATCGGCGGGTTCGCCCGCCGCGCCGGCCGTCCGCTGTTCGACCTGCTCGATCTCTGCGCGGTCGGACTCCCCCTGGGACACGCATTCGGCCGCCTGGGCTGCTTTCTGAACGGGTGCTGCTTCGGACGTGTCTGCCAGGGGACGCTTGGCGTCGGCTACCCGGCCGGATCGCTCGCCTGGCGCGAGCAGGTGGCGGCCGGGCTGCTGCCCGCCTCGGCCGCGTCGAGCCTGCCGGTCGTCCCCATCCAACTGGTCGAGCTGGCGGCCAATCTGGTGATCTTCGGTTTGCTGCTGCGCCTGGCCCGCCGCCATCCAGCACGCGGCCGCGTCACCAGCGCCTACCTGCTTCTCTACGCCGTGGTCCGCTTCACGACCGAGACGCTGCGCGGCGACCCCCGCCTGACCCAGGGCGGACTCTCCATTGGCCAATGGGTCAGCATCCTCGTTTTCGCCATCGGACTGGGGCTGGGCGGCATGTTCTGGCGGGGGACGGCCCGCCAGCCGCGACCGCCGCGGGCGTAAGGTGCCCGGCGATGACCACCGCCGCGTCCCATCCCCCCCCCGACACACCGTCCCGCCGCCTGACGGTCGACGAGGATGGCTTGAGGCTCGATATTTGGCTGGCACGCCGATGCGCCCCGCTCTCGCGCTCGCGACTGCAGGCGCTGATCGAGTCGGGTCATGTGACCGTCGATGGCTGTCCGGCCGCGCCCCGGACCCGGATCCGGCTCGGTCAGCAGGTCTGCGTGACAGTTCCGTTGCCCGCGCCGGCCGTTCCCGAACCCGAGCCGCTGCCGCTCGATGTCGTCTTCGAGGATGCCGATATCCTCGTGCTGGACAAGCCGCCCGGGCTGGTCGTGCATCCCGCGCCGGGACACGAGGGCGGCACGCTGGTCAACGCGCTCCTGCATCATTGCGACGATCTCAGCGGGGTGGGGGGCGTCGAACGGCCGGGAATCGTCCACCGGCTGGATCGCGACACCAGCGGTCTGCTTGTCGTCGCCAAGCATGATGCGGCACTCAACGCCTTGGCGGCGCAGTTCCAGGAGGGGCGGGTGAGCAAGGTCTATCTGGCGATCGTCCATGGCTGCCCCGTGCCTCCCGCGGGAAGGATCGAGACGACCATTGGGCGGCACCCCGTCGACCGCAAGCGGATGGCCGTCGATCCGCCGCGCGGCAAGAGGGCCGTCTCGCACTACGCGGTCGTCGAGCCGCTGGGGGCACTCACGCTGCTGCAGGTGCGCATCGAAACGGGACGCACCCACCAGATCCGTGTCCATCTGGCCCACCTGGGGTTGCCGATTGTCGGCGACCCCGTCTACGGCAGCCGCTCGCGCGACCGCAACCTGGCCGGGTGCCCGCCACGCCAGATGCTGCACGCCGCCGAACTGTCGTTCGATCATCCCACCGACGGTCGCCGCCTGGCGTTCCGGCGACCACCGCCCCCCGACATGGCCGGCGTCCTGGCGCGACTCCGGCGCTGAGGCGGACTAGAGCTTGTAGTCGGTCGCCTGCTCGTTGTTCAACCGCTGCTTTAGCCGCTCCTGCCGGATTTCCGAGTAGCGCATGATGGACTTCGTGTTGGCGGCGTCGATCAACTGGAAGAGGGTGTTCTGCAGGTAGCCGGCGACGGTCTTTTCATGTTCCAGAGCCTCGCCCAGCCGCCCCGCCCGCGCCGCCTCGGCCTCCTGCCAGGCGAGCCGCACATAGCCGATCCAGCTCATGTACCGCTCGCTGATGGGCGATTTGGGCAGCCAGGGAACGATCTTCTCGAAACGCGCCAGCTCCTTCTGCGGGTTTTCCCCCGCCGCCAGCTTGGCGTCGACCGCCTCCAGGGCGCGCCGCACGGCCGCGCCCAGCGAGTCGGCGCTGGCCGAGTAGAAACGGTCGAGAAAAACCAAGGCGTCCTCGTCGGCGTTCCAGAGCGAGCGTGCCATGACGAGCTGGTGCGCGGCGTCGGGCCAGGCGATGTACGGCGTGCAGTAGTAGAAGTAGCGGACACCGTGGTCGCGGTACCATTTCGCCTCGTCGAAACGGAGCCCCGCCGAGGGATGGTAGAGGAACCGCTGCCGCTCGGTGCGGAAAGTCTCGTCGGGCCACAGCATGCCGCCGTACTCGAACACACCCGGCACCGCCCCCGTCTCTTTCCAGATGGGCGTCCACAGGCGGAAGAGCTTGCCGTAGTCACGGTCGTCGACCGGGTTGACCCGGTCGGGTTTCGGATAGAGGGTGCTCATCTGCAGACGCGGTCCGCCTGCCTCGTACATCCGGTGTTCGTACGTCCGCAGGTACGGACAGATCTGGGCCACGATGCGGCTGCATTTGGGGAGCTTGTTCTTGGGCGGGGTCAGCAGATTGGCGTAGATGATCAGTTCGATCGGCAGGGTGGCGGGCGTGAGTTTCGTCAGCGCCATCGCCAGGGCGTACATCTGCTCGAAGGGCGTCTGCTTGCTGCAGGCGGGACACTGGCACCAGTTGTTGATGCCGTCGTGGGGCCAGACCGAGAAGATTTCGATCTCGGGGTTCTGCTTGATCTGCGCCGCCATGCGGGTGGTGATCGCGCGGATGACCTCGGGGTTGCTGTAGCAGGGCTGGATCGGCAGCTCGGCGCTGAGGTGGGGACATTCGGGCAGCTCGACGCGCGCCCGCTCCACCCGCTTGCCGTCCCGCATGCCACGCCACTCGGGATGGGCCTCGAGCTCGCTCGCGGGCAGGTAGTAGTCCATGGCGTGGTAGCCCGAGACGAAATGCATCGCACGCGACTTGAAGGTCGCATGGAAAGCGTCTTTGCGCTCACGCGAGAACGCCGCCCAGTCGGCGCCCGAGATCACCCGGCCGTTGAACCGGTTGCGGCTGAGCCAGACGTGGTAGTCCGTCTCGGTGGCACCGTCGGGTCCGCTGCCATCGCGGAACCGGTAGGGGAAGGTCGGTGCCTGGACGCCGGTCGGCAGGGGGCGGGGCGCGCCGAAGACGAGCTGGTCGTCGCGGACGCCCGCCCAGACGACGCCGGTCAGGCATTCCAGCAGCTCGCCGAAGCCGTACAGCGCTCCCTCGCGTCCGCCGCCGATCACCCAGATCACATGCCCCTCGCGGACCAGCTGGAAGCTCTGCCGCTGGGTCTCCCAGTCGCAACGCTCCGTGAACTTGATCGGCGGACTGTCGTCCGGCACCTTGAGCTGGTGCGGCGGCAGGTCGGCGGGACAGTTGCCCAGCTCCAGGGCAACGATGTAGATGAAGGACTGGGGCAGGGGACGCTTGCGGGCCGGGGCCTTCATGACCGATTTAAGGTCGGCCGTGATGGCGGCAAGCAGATCAGGATCCAAGTTGTGATTGTCGATTTTCATGGGCAACGTCCCTGACACGCAACGCGGGTTGCGAGCTGCGCGAGTGAAATCCGCAGAACCACACGCTCATGCCGATTGATAGCGGCACTATAGCGGATTCGCGCATTGAGGTCAATCCGGCGAATCGGTCAGGGGCAGGGGGGCGAAGGATGAACATGAATCCGTGGGCACGCGGTGACGACGTTCGTATATTCGGAAGTTCGCAGAGGGGGAGATTCGATGGACAAGCCAACCTGATTGTTCCCGGTAATCGGTGATGCGGGGAATCGGTGTTGAATGTGCGTCGGGTTTTGCTAAGATGTGGACACGGTATCCGGGGGACGATGGGTAGTCCCGTCGGCTGGGGCCTGGCGAACG
>JAAYZJ010000023.1 GCA_012514915.1 Lentisphaerota bacterium
CCCGGCCACGAACCGATTACGGTGTTGGCAGTGCTGGCCGTTGACAGTCCGTCGCATAAGGACTATTTTTTGCAAATGAAACAGACGAAAAAGCGGTATGTCCAAGTGGGTATCGGCGGGCGGTCGGTCATGTACACGGAGGCCATCCTCAAGCATTTTCCCAAAGAGGCCGAACTCGTTGGACTGTGCGATGTCAACGCGGGCCGGATGGAACTCCGCAATCGTCTTGTGGCCGAGAAATACCAGGCCCCGCCGGTGCCGACCTATCCGGCCGAGGCGTTCGACCGGATGATCCGCGAGCAGAAACCCGACGTCGTGATCGTCACCACGCGCGACAGTTTCCACGACGACTACATCGTCCGCGCCATGGAGCTCGGCTGCGACGTGATCACCGAGAAGCCGATGACGATCGATGCCCGGAAATGCCAGCGGATCGTCGATACCGCCCGCAAAACGAAACGCCGGGTGCGGGTGACGTTCAACTACCGCTACTCCCCGCCGCGGACGCAGGTCAAGGACCTGCTGATGCGCGGCACGATCGGCAAAATCCTCTCCGTCGACTTCAAATGGCTCCTGAACACCAGCCACGGTGCCGACTATTTCCGCCGCTGGCACCGCGAGAAGGCCAACTCGGGCGGGTTGATGGTTCACAAGGCAACCCACCATTTCGATCTGGTCAACTGGTGGCTGTCGGCCGCGCCCGTCGAGGTGTTCGCCATGGGGGCGCGCCGCTTCTACGGCGCCGACAACGGCATGGCCGAACAGCTCGGGTTGAAGGGCCGCGCCGAGCGCTGCCTCGATTGCCCCTGCAAGCGGAAGTGCAAGTTCTACCTCGACCTGCGGCAGGGTGACCTGAAGCGGCTCTACCTCGACTGCGAGCAGCATGACGGTTACATCCGCGATCGCTGCGTGTTCGGCCGGACGATGGACATCGAGGACACGATGAACCTGGTCGTGCGCTACGACACCGGCGCCTTCATGAGCTACTCCCTCAACGCCTTCATGCCGTGGGAGGGCTACCAGATCGCCTTCAACGGCACGAAGGGGCGCCTCGAGCACGACTGCGTCGAAAGCGTCTACATCAGCGGCGACGGCCGTGTGCAGGGCGAAACGATCCCGAACGGCACCCACATCCGCGTCTATCCCCATTTCAAGCCGGCCCGCTCCGTCAAGGTCGCGGTGGCCAAAGGGGGGCATGGCGGCGGCGACTACCCGCTGCTGGTCGACATCTTTGCGGCGCGGCCGCCCCGCGACCCCTATCTGCGGGCGGCCGATGTGGGGGCGGGCGCCCTGAGCATTCTGACGGGGGTGGCGGCGAACAAGAGCATGCGGACGGGCCGGCCGGTCATGATCGACAGCCTCGTCAAGAATCTCCCTCCCGTCCGGAAGACCCCGATGAAGGCCTGAGGGGTCACGGGGAGAAGTCGCAGTAGGGCCGGACACGCGCGGCGTTCCGGCCGCGGAGGCCGAACGATTCCGGGCCGCGCAGGCGCGTGTCGCGGCGGAGCTTGAGGATGCGGCCGACGGCGACGGGCCCCAGTCCGGGCACCCGCAGCAACTGGCGCCGGTCGGCCGTCGCGATGCGGACGGGGAAGCACTCGGGATGGCGCCGCGCCCAGGCGAGCTTGGGATCGTCCTGCAGGTCGAAGTTCCCGCTGGCGTCGAAGATGAGCTCCGCGGCGTCGAACTGATACCGCCGCAGCAGGAAGTCGGCCTGGTAGAGGCGGTGTTCGCGGGTGAGGCGCGCTGCGCCGTCCTGCGGCGCAGCCTCGCCGGCCAGGGCGGGGTCGCCCAGCGCGCCCTGGTAGGCGGAGAAGTAGGCGCGGTCGAGCTTGAGGCGCGTGTAGAGGCCGTCGAGGTAGCGGACGATCTCGCGGTCGGTCTCGTCGGACGCGCCGACGATGAACTGGGTGCTGGTGCGGAGGCGCGCGTGGGGCGCGCCGCGGGCGGTCTGTTCGGCGATGTACTTGAGCGGCGCGACGATGTCGCGGTGGAAATCCTTGTACCGCGAGAGGCGCGCGAAATGGCGGAGTCCCGGCACCTCGATGTTCAGCGAGACGGCGCTGGCGACGCGCATGGCGGCGTCGATCGCGGCACGCGAGGCCCCGGGGATGATCTTGAGGTGGATGTAACCGCGGTAGCCGTGTTTGCGGCGGAGGATCTCGGCGGTCTCCACCAGGCGCGCCATGGCCTGGTCGGCGGTGCCGGTGATTCCCGACGAGAGGAACAGGCCGATCATCCAGCGGCGGCGGAGCTGCTCCGTGAAGGTGTTGGCGATTTCGTCGGGCGCCAGCGAACAACGCGGGACATTGCCCGACTGCCGGAGCGGGCAGTAGCGGCAGTCGCTGCCGCAGGCATTGGAGACCAGGGTCTTGAAAAGAATGCCTTTTGCGCCCGCCGCGAGCGGGACGGGATAGAGCCAGTTGCCTTCCAGTCCGCGCCGCCGGTGGTCGTGCTGGCTGGAACCGCACGAACAGGCCAGGTCATACTGGGAGTCCGCCGACAACAAACGCAATTTGTCGAGGGTATCCATGCATCGATCCCGTCACGGTGTTCCGTGCAGCAATTCTCAATATGGCTGGGAAGCGCCTGACGGCGCCACTACAAACGCGCAAAATCGTCGCAAACGCGTTTGTAGTGTGCCCGTAAGGGCATGTTTCATGGACGTAGTCCGCCAAATTGAGAATTGCTGAGATCGCATTGCTCGCATTGCTTTGCTTTGACACGGGGCGGAAATTATAAGATGATCACACCATTTGGTTTCATGGAGTCGGTCATGTTCAAAGACGCCACCGTGGTGATGATGCTGGGTATGGGAACCGTTTTTCTCGTTCTGCTGGCCCTGCTGGTCCTGATGACGCTGGGCGGAAAACTGGCGCAATGGCTGATGCGGCCGAAAGCTGCTGCGGCCACGGCGGGCGGGGCCGTGTCGGTACCGCCGACCACGCCGGCCGTGTCCTCAGGCGATCACGCGGAAGTCGCCGCAGCCGTGGCGGCGATTCGCCGCCGTGCGCAGCGCGACGGGAAGGGGGCGGTATGAAGCGGCGCCGCGGTTGGATGGGGCTGGGTTTGATCGCGTGGCTGGCCGTGGCCGGATGGGGCGGCGAGGCGCAGGCGGTGACGGAGACCGCCGATCCCGGAGCGGCGGCCGCGGTCACCGCCGCCGCCACGGTGCCGGGCGACGCCATCTCCCTGCGGGGCGGCATGGCGCGGATCGCCGAGCGGACCGGACTGGCGGCCTTTCTCGATGACCAGGGCGGGGCGGTGGTCATGCTGGCGATCGGGTTGCTCCTGCTCTACCTGGGCGTCGCCAAGGACTTCGAGCCCCTGCTGCTGGTCCCGATCGGCTTTGGCTGCCTGCTGGTCAACGCGCCGTTTGCCGAAATGGGCTCGGCACACGGTCTGCTGGGGCTCATCTACAACGCCGGCATCGAGAACGATCTCCTGCCGCTGCTGATCTTCATGGGCATCGGCGCCATGTCCGACTTCGGGCCGCTGCTGGGCAGTCCGCGGGTCGTCCTGCTCGGGGCGGCGGCGCAGTTCGGCGTGTTCGGCACGCTGCTGGGCGTGGTGGCGCTCAACGGTCTGCCCGGCTTCGA
>JAAYZJ010000257.1 GCA_012514915.1 Lentisphaerota bacterium
CAGCGGCGCGGTGACCGACCTGGCCGAGGCCCGCCGGGGCGTGCTCGCCCGCGAAAGCAAGGGGAGCACCGGCATGGAGCACGGCATCGCCCTGCCCCACGCCCGCACCGAGGCCGTCACACGCATGGTTTGCGCGCTGGGAATCAGCCGCGCCGGCGTCGATTTCGACTCGATGGACCGCGAACCCGCCCGCGTCTTCTTCATGGTGCTGATGCCCATGAGCGTCACCGTCGAGTATACACGGTTGACGGGCGCCCTGATGCGCGCCCTCGACGAACCGGGACGCGAGGCGCTGCTGGCGGCCAAGAGCGGGCGCGAAGCGGTCGAGATCCTCGCCCACGGCATGCAGGCACACTGACCCCGTCCCGCCGGGACACACGCGCGGGACGGCCTTCCGGGAGCGAACATGACCACACCATCGGCACGACAGACGCGACGGCATCGTGGACTCTGGGTGCTGCTCGCCGCCGCCCTGCTCTGGTTTTCCGGTCTCGTGGGGATCGCGCTCCGTCCGCTCCTTCTGGCGGCGCTTCCCCGCCTCCGTCCCCATGTCGAGGTTTCGCGGCACGGCCGCGAGGTGTGGCCCGATCCGGCGCACGGCGCCATCCTGACCGTCAGCCGTCCACGGCTGCAGCGGCTCGCCCGCGAGCTTCTCGGGCCGAAAGCCTGGATGATTCCGCCGCGCCTGCTGCCCGAACGCTACGCCTTCGCCGGCCGGGCGTCCATTCCCCTGGACGAGGGCGCCGCCCCCATGGAACTGCCGTTTGTCGTCCGGATCACCCCCGGACTCCGGGCACCGCGCCTCTTCGTCCGCCTGCCGTCCCACCTCATCAACCAGGCGCTCGACTACGAAGGGTCGTTCGCCTCGCGGCGCAAGACGCACACCTACCTGCTGGGGCACTACGACACCATCCACTGGCTCCGCTTCGACACCGCCACGATCACCTCCGAGCTTTCGGACAAGGAGTTGCGCCGGCCGATCACCTTCCGCCGCCTCGCCGGCCAGGCGACCGGGCAGGTCCGACTGCAGATCAAGGAGAACATCGGCTCCGCCCGGACCACCGCCCGCGTCAAGCGGATGGAGCTGCGCTGCGACCTTGACTTCAAGCGCTATGCCGACGGTCTGGCGATCGCCTACCAGATCACCATTCCCAAACTCGACGCCGACATCAACAACGTCGCCCCACTCTTCGAGAGTGGCCCCACCGAGGCGTTGCGCAAGCGACTGGAGGCGTCGATCGCCCGGCCCCGGAGGCTGGAGCGGATGGCGCGCCGACGGTTCCCGCCGGGGATGCCACTCGACCTGGCCCTTCACGTCGAAGTGTTCCGATCGGATCCGGAACCGTGAACGCACCCGCCCTGATTTTGACCCGCACGGCGCTTCGTGATATGTTACCGAAATGAAAATACTGGTCACAGGATCGGCCGGCTTTATCGGCATGCACCTGTGCCGCCGCCTGCTGGCCGAGGGGCACGCGGTGCACGGGCTCGACAATTTCAACGCCTATTATCCGGTCGCGCTCAAGCGCGCGCGGCACGCGGCGTTGGCGAGCCATCCGTCGTTCACCTCCACGGAGGGCGATATCAGCGACCAGGGGGTCGTCACGGAGGTTTTCCGCCGCATCCAGCCCGAAGTGGTCTGCAATCTGGCGGCGCAGCCGGGCGTCCGCTACTCCATCGACCATCCGCATGTGTATGCGGAGTCCAACCTCACGGGCTTTCTCAACATGCTCGAGGGGTGCCGCCACCATGGGGTGCGGCGCCTGGTCTACGCCTCGAGCTCGAGCGTCTATGGCGGCAACACCAAGCTCCCCTTCACCGAGAGCGATCCCGTCGACCATCCCGTCAGCCTGTACGCCGCGACCAAGCGCGCCAACGAGCTGATGGCCCATACCTACACCCATCTTTACGGGCTGCAGACGATCGGCCTGCGCTTCTTCACCGTCTATGGCCCCTGGGGCCGGCCCGACATGGCCGTCTGGCTCTTCACGCGGGCCATGCTCGCGGGACGACCGATCCAGGTCTTCAACCGGGGCGACATGCAGCGCGACTTCACCTACATCGACGACATTGTCGCGGGCGTGACCGCCTGTATCGTCCACGACAAGCTGGAGCCCTACGAATTGTTCAACATCGGCAACCACAAGCCCGAGCGGCTGATGGATCTCATCCGGACGCTGGCCGATGCGCTGGGGGTCGAGCCCAGGCTCGATCTCCAGCCCATGCAGCCGGGCGACGTGCCAGCCACCTATGCCGACATCAGCCGCATCCGCGCCAAGCTCGGGTTCGAGCCGACGACGCCGATCGCCCGGGGGATCCCGGCTTTTGCCGCGTGGTACCGGGCGCACCCGCACCTCGTCCGGGATCTGTGAGGCCACCGGAATCACCCCATCATGGACGACTACAAGCAAAGCAACCTCGAGCAGCTCGAGGCCGAAAGCATCCACATCATCCGCGAGGTCGTCGCGGAGATGGAGCGGCCCGTCATGCTCTATTCCATCGGCAAGGATTCGTCCGTGATGGTCCATCTGGCGCGCAAGGCCTTCCATCCGGCGCCCATTCCCTTTCCGCTGCTGCATGTCGACACGGGGCTGAAGTTCCCCGAAATGATCGCTTTCCGCGACAGCTTCTGCCGCACGATCGGCGCGAACCTCATCGTCTTCAACAGCGGCGAGGGGGAACAAACGGCGGCCAATCCCTGGGACTGGGGCACGGTGAAGTGCTGCGGCGCGCTCAAGACCCAGGGCCTGCTGACGGCCCTGCGCGAGGGACGCTACGACGCCGCCTTCGGGGGCGCGCGCCGCGACGAGGAGAAATCGCGCGCCAAGGAACGCATCTTCTCGTTCCGGGACAAGCATGGTCAGTGGGATCCCAAGAACCAGCGGCCCGAGCTCTGGAACCTGTACAACCCCCGTCTCGACCCCGGCGAATCGATCCGCGTCTTTCCCCTGTCGAACTGGACCGAGCTGGACGTCTGGCATTACATCCACCTGGAGAGCATCCCCGTCGTGCCGATGTACTTCGCCGCGCGTCGCGACGTAGTCGTGCGGGACCACCTGCTCATCCCCGTGATTGACCGGGCGCGCCTGCCTCCCGGACAAGTCGTCGAGACGCTCGAATGCCGCTTCCGCACCCTGGGCTGCTGGCCTTGCACGGGGGCGATCCGCTCGTCGGCGCGGACGGTGCGCGAGATCATCCAGGAGATGATGACCGTCCGCCATTCCGAACGGATCACGCGCATCATCGACCACGACCAGGACAGCTCGATGGAGCAGAAGAAACGCGAAGGCTATTTCTGATGACGGACTCTCTCTACACGTCGGTCGACGACCTGCTGCGGGCGAACCGCGAGGCGGATCAGCTACGCTTCACCACCGCGGGCAGTGTCGACGACGGCAAGTCGACGCTGATCGGGCGTCTGCTGAACGACTGCAAGGCCATCTACGACGACCAACTGGCCGCGCTGAACCGCGATTCCAAGCGGCTCAACCGCGAGGAAGTCGATCTGGCCCTGCTGACCGACGGTCTGAAGGCCGAACGCGAGCAGGGGATCACCATCGACGTTGCCTACCGCTATTTCTCCACGCCCCGCCGACGGTTCATCATCGCCGACACGCCGGGACACGAACAATACACGCGCAACATGGCGACGGGCGCCAGCACGGCCCATCTGGCCATCATCCTCATTGATGCGCGGCACGGCGTGCTGACCCAGTCGCGGCGGCATGGGTTCATCGCCTCGCTGCTGGGCATCCGCCATCTGGTGGTCTGCGTCAACAAGATGGATCTCGTCGGGTATGAACAGGCCGTGTTCGAGCGGATCCGCGCCGACTATTCCGCCTTCTCGGCCCGGCTCCAGGTTCCCGATCTCGTCTACATTCCGATCAGCGCCCTGCGCGGCGACAACGTGGTGAACCGCAGCGGAAACATGCCGTGGTATGATGGTCCGGCCCTGCTACCGCATCTCGAGCATGTCGAGATCGGCGGCGACCGCAACCTGGTCGATTTCCGGTTTCCCGTCCAGATGGTGAACCGCCCGAACCAGGATTTCCGGGGCTACTGCGGGCAGGTTGCCTCGGGCGTCGTCAGCACCGGCGACGAGGTGGTCGTGCGCGCGTCCGGCAAGCGCACGCGCGTCCGGTCGATCGTCACCTTCGACGGCGAGCGTCCGTTGGCGTTTGCGGGGCAGGCGGTCACGCTCGGTCTGGAGGATGAACTGGACATCAGCCGCGGCGACATGCTCAGTTCGCCGCACAACCTGCCGCATCACGGCCGCGAGGCCGAAGCCATGGTGGTCTGGATGAGCGACATCCCCATGCGCCCGGGACAGCCGATACTCTTCAAGCACACCACGTGTCTGGTGCGGGGCACGGTGAGCACGCTGCGCTACCGCGTCGATCCCGACACCCTTCACCGCCGGACGGCCTCCGAGCTGGCGCTCAACGAGATCGGGCGGGTCAGCCTGGAGTGCTTCCAGCCGATTTCCTGGGACGCCTACGCGGCCAACCGGGTGACCGGCGCCCTGGTGATGATCGATCCGCACACGCACGCCACGCTGGGGGCTGGCATGCTGATCGACCGGCGTGTCCAGCCCGAGGAACGGCTGCTGGCGCAGACCCGCCACATCCGGCGCGAGACCAGCCTGGTCGCGGCGGCGGACCGCGCGCGCATCACCGGCGTTTCCCGGCCTTGTACCGTCTGGCTGACGGGGCTGAGCGGTTCGGGCAAATCGACGATCGCCAAGCTGCTGGAGCAGCGCCTGATCGGCGAGCACCGCCTCGCCTTCCTGCTGGATGGCGACAACATCCGCCACGGCTTGAACCGCGATCTGGGGTTCACCGAGGCCGACCGGACCGAAAACATCCGGCGCATTGCCGAGACGGCGGCGCTGTTCAACGATGCCGGCCTGCAGGTGATCGCGGCCTTTATCTCGCCCTACGCCAGCGACCGGGCGATGGCCCGCGAGTTGATCGGGGCCGACCGGCTGCTGGAGGTCTTCATCGACACCCCTCTGGCGGTTTGCGAGGCCCGGGACGTGAAGGGACTCTACCGGCGGGCGCGGGCGGGGGAGATTCCGGCATTCACGGGCGTGACGGCCCCCTACGAGGCGCCGAAGAACCCGGATCTGCGGATCGACACGACCCGCCTGACGGCCGAAGAGGCGGTCGAGGCGATCCTCGCCCTGCTGCGCTCCCGGGAGCGGTGAGCGCCGCGGCGCCTACTCGTCGTCGTCCACATCCAACACGCTGGACGCGCCGGCAGGATCCGCTTCAGGGCGAGCCGCGTCGTCGTCATCCTCCAGCCCACGCTTGTAGTAGCCGTAGCCGTAGCCGTAGCGGCCATAGCGGCCGTAGCGGTTGTACCCGTAGCTGCGCGTATAATCGTAGCCGCCGAAGCTGCCACCTGATTTGAAATCGACATCGTTGACCACGACGCCGAGCACGCGCGCGCCCGACTCCAGCAGGCTGCGCAGCGCGTGCCGGACTGCCCGGTAGCGGCTGCGCTCGGGACGGCAGACGAGCAGGACGGCGTCGCTGAGCACCCCCAGGGCCATGGCATCGCTGACCAGGCCGAAGGGCGGCGAGTCGATCACGACATGCTCGTAATGCGCCCGGGCCCACGCGAAGAACTGCTTGAGGGCCTCCGACCCCATGACGGTGGCGGGGCTGATCTGCGTGCTGGTCCGCGACGTGACCAAGTCGAGATTTTCATAGCCCGACGGGATTGGCAACTGATCAAACGCGCTCGCATCGCCAGCGGCCAGCACATCCACCAGACTGCGGGAGCGGTCCTGGTCACGGCCGGCCACCGTCTCGAACATGCGCCCGATGCGTGGACGCCGCAGGTCGAAGTCGACGAGCAGCGTCTTCTGCCCGGCCATCGCGTACGTCATGGCCATGTTGCTGGAGGTGATGGTCTTGCCCTCTTCCGGCTGCGTGCTCATGACGAGGACGACCTGCGTCAGATTGTTGAAACGCGGCGACTCGAGAAACCCGCGCAACCCGGCGAAGGCCTCGGCGAACCGGCTGAACTTCTTGTCCGCGCAGAGCTTGACGAGCTGGTCACGCTTCACATGCGGCACACGTGGAATCAGGGCCAGCACCTTGGTGGACATGTGGCGCTCAATATCGGCAATGCCGGTGACCCGGTCCTCCAGACGATCCAGAACCATAATGAAGAGGAAGCCGATCAGCAGCCCGAGAAGGGGGCCGGTCGAGAAGGCGACTCGCGGATCGGGGGAGACCTGGCGCTTCGGCTCGACCGCCTTCTCGATCACGCGGATGTTCGCCGACGAGTCGTCGATAGCCAGCCGGGCCTCCTCGATGCGGTTGAGGATCGACCGGTAGCTGATGTCGGCGGCCTCGCGGTCCCGCAGGAGCTGCTCGAGCCGGGACTTGGCGGCGATCAACTTGAGCTCCAGTTCCGAGCTCAGCTTCTCGTTGACCTGGGTTCGCTCGCGGAGCGACTCGGTCTGCTTGACCATCAGCTCCAGGTTGGCCGCGGCCGTCTCCCGGGCGCGGTACACGGCCTCGAGGAACTGCTTACGGCAGACATCGACCTTGTTGCTTGCCTGCTGGACTTCGGGATGCTTGTCCGTGAAGCGCATCAGCAGCGCATCGCGCTCGGTGATGGCGTTCTGCAGCGCGGCCTGGGCGGCGGCGATCTCCGTCGCGCGCGGCACGACTTCCGGGAGCGAGCTGATCTTGTCCGGATCCTTCTGGATCTCGTTCAGGACGGCCAGCAGGTCGGCGAAACGGGTCTGTTCCACCTCGGCCCGCGCCAGGTCGTTGTTGAGCTGAAGCAGGACCGAGTCGACCGCGCGCTTCTGGTTCTCCATGACATCGATCTGGTTCTCGACCCGGAAATCGAGGACGTCCTGATCGGCCTTCTCGATGATGCGCCGCTGCTCCTCGCCCTTGGCCTTGAGCCAGGCGACGCCCGCATCGGAGGCCGCCCGGTTGTCATCCATGGAGTAGACCTCGGCCGTCGTGGCATAGGCATTGGCGATGGCCTCGGCGATCTTGGGCTGCGCGTGGCGGGCGGAGATGTCGATCAGGCGCGACATGCGCCGGGGCTTGAGTTCAACGCTCCAGATCAGCATATCGATCAGTTCTTGATCGGAAAGGGCTTTCAGCGAGGGGAAATCGGCCCGCACACGCTCGGCCACGAGCAGAATCACCTCCCGGCTGCGGAGCTTGGCCAGGCGGGTGTTGATGATCTCATTCAGCGTTCCCGACTGGTCGGGGTCGTTGAGGATGACGTCGTCGGTCTTCAAAAGGCGCGATCGCTTGGCCTGCATCTCGATGACGCTCATGGCGCGGTACGAGACCGGCGCCGTTTTGTAGTAGGCGAAACCGACGCCGAGACCGAGCAGGACGGCCACCACCAGCGAGGGCCATTTCTGCAGTACCACGCGGATCACGCGGCCAATCGACATCGGCCCCAGAAATGAATCGCCCCCCTGCAGCCCCTCCTCCCCGCCGTAGGGCGTGTCGCCGTAGCCCGCCCCATACCCGTAGGCGCCGTAAGAACCGGCCGTGGGCGAGCGGCCATAGTAGTAGGCGGGCGCATGGCGGCCCTCGCCTCGGTGCCCGGCTGACGGGGCGGCCGTGCGCGCGCCGCGCGTCGCGTCCTGTTCGGGCGCCGTTGCGATGGGGTCTTGTGATTGTTGGTCGTTCATGAACTCGAAACCCTTCAACACGGGGCTAGCATCCTGTGATGGGCGCGGCGCGCCTGGCGCGGGCGGAACCAGCGCCGCCAGAACGGACTTCGGCCCGTCCGCCGCAGGGGCTCATCCGCCGCCGCCGCCTCGGCGGCGAGCTTCGGCACCGGCAGCAAGGCGGGCAGGATGGCGAGCAGCATCGCCCAGACTAGGAGGATCAGCGGGTTACGGAACGGAGCACCCGCGAAACTGACCAGCGACACCCCGAGCAACCCAAACAGGCAACTGACCGGGAGCGGCGAGATCCGTTTGACGCGCACCGGATCGAGCGCGTCGGCCTGGTCGGGCGTCAGGCGGAACAACGCGTGGAGTCGGCGAATGACAGGCGTCCAGAGGAGCGCCAGGATCGCGAGCAACACGCCGCCGCCGACTATCCCCCCCTCGCCAAGAAACTGCAGCGGGTCGTTGGCGCAGTCCGTCGGCTGCTGGTTGGCGGGCGAGATCCGCATCCAGTCGCTGTCGTCGAGATGCCGCCCGACCACCCGCGCAAAACTCCGTGTTCCCGTGCCGTAGGCAGGGTTCGCGAGGAAGGCGCGCCAGGCTCCATGCCGAAGCACCTGCCGGTCGGTTGACGCCTGCTGGCCGGGAAGTCCCCCTCCCGCGGCCAGCACCCGGACGCGCTCGTGGACGGCGTTGCCGGGGTAGGCCACCCGATGCAGGAAGGCGAGGGCGCCAGCGATGAGCAGCACGCCGACAAACAACCGCAGCCGCGCGGCCCCCCGCAGGCACTGCACGAGATAGACGCAGGCGTAGAGGCCCCACAGCGCGCCTCCCCCCCAGACCAGCAGCAGAGCTGCGTCGTCGAGGGAGAACGTGGCGGCCAGCAGATTGGCCAGTGTCGCCGCGAGATAGAGTCGGCGGCGGATCGTCCCGGTGGCATCCCCCCCCCATGCATGAAGGAGCAGGCCGCCCGACACGAAGAAAGCGAGCCCGAAGAAAACACCGCCGGAACCTGCATCGGCAAAGGCACCGTAACGGGTTGCGTCCGGAGCTCCCCACAACCGCAGCGGCTGGCCAACGGCATAGTGAACCAGGCTGAACACGGCCAGCACGAACGAGACCAGCACCAGCATGTTCAACGTCCGGGCCTTGCCGCGCCGGGTCAGGCCATGACGGACAGCCAGAACCGCGGCCCAGGCGGGAGCAAACCAGAACAACCCCTCGCAGGCCTCGGCCCGGTCGAGGCAAAAAGGGAGCAGCGGGAGGGGGGGCGGTTGGATTTGCCATCCCATCGCCGCGCGGCTGTAGACGAGTTCACAGGGACCGTTGAGTGCCTGACAGGCCAGGAACAACAGCCCCGCGAGCCCCAGGTAAAAGACGGGGTCACGCCGCAACCGCCGCCGCACGCGCCAGCGGCTCTGCTCAATCCGCTCGTTCTTCAGGGCGGGTGGGAAGAGGCAGATCGCCTCGAAAAGACCCAGAACGAGCCAGATCAGCGGCAGATAGGTCGAGAGGGCAAACGAACGGCAATACCCGGAACCGACAAAGACCACCAGCACGGTCACATGAAGGAGAACCGCGGCCTTGGAAAGCACAACCTGCATGTTACCTTCATCGACTAGTACTGCAGCGCGACCCCCGCGCTGATCCGGTAACGGTCGTAGTCGAAGTCGTCGATCGTGGAGGAGGTCGCCGAATAGAGGCCATTGACGAAGACCGACGCATACCGGTTGATGCCGTAGGTCACGTCGCCGAAGACGCTAACCTGGTCGTCCTCGCGCTTCACCCCCCGCCGCTCGTCGTCGGTACCCGCATAGGCCACGCCGTCGTCGCTGCCGACCTCGACCTTTCGCAGGTAATCCTCCAGGCGATAGCTGACGCCTGCGGAGAGGCGCAGGCGCGTGAACATCCGGTAGTTGGCGCTGCAGCTCAGCATGTAGGCCAGCAGGGCGTTGTTGCGGATGTCCTCGGCCGACTCGTAGGCGGTCCGACCCGCCAGATTCACCGACAGGCGATCGGTCGCCCGCCAGCTCAGGCTCAAGTCGTAACTCACATTGTACTCGGTATCGTCGTCGACCGGATCACGCTCCACGCCCGGCTCGCCGGTCTCGTCTTCATAGTAGTCGGGATCGAAGAGCGCCAGGCCGACCAGCGCGCGATACGTCAGCTTCTCGCTGGCCCGCGACCCGAGACCGACCTGGATGGCCGCCTGGTGAGATTCCGTCTCGGAGCCGATCATCCGCTGTTGTTCATCTTCCGGGATGTCGTCGTAGTCGGCGCTGTTGATGCCATAGGAGAGGGCCAGGATGAAATCGGTCTTGTCCGTCAGGTGGTGATCGAACGCCAGCGTGACGCCCATGTAGTCCGAATCGTAGAGCAGTTCATCCTCGTAGTCGAGGGTGCGGTAGCTGGCGCCCAGCGAGA
The DNA here is from genome assembly GCA_012514915.1 of Lentisphaerota bacterium. GTDB lineage: Bacteria > Verrucomicrobiota > Kiritimatiellia > RFP12 > JAAYLN01 > JAAYLN01. The sequence continues at coordinate 10,088 of JAAYZJ010000257.1, forward strand.
CGTCCGTCTTGTCGCTCACGGGAAGACCGAGACGGCCGTAGAACGTCAAGGCCTCACGGTCATCCTGGCTGAAGTCGTCGAACTGCTGGTAGCTCAACTGCTGCCAGGACTGGCCCAGCTCCCATTCAAGCTGCCCCTCGGTCTTCCCCTGAAGCCTCACATACTCGTCCCAGTCCTTGGGCGAGCGGGAATAATCGGAGTCGTCATCCTCGTACGTATAGTGCACCCCGCCCGACAGGCTCCACCGATTGCCCGGGATCTGGAGCAGCACCCCCGGCTTCACATAAAAGCCCGTGCTCGACTCGTACCGGTCTTTGCCGTCTTCTTCGACCAGGGTCTCCTCCATGATTCTGCGCTGGCTCTCGTTGACCTCGTCCGGATTGCTGTCGTAGAAGACGCCTATCGCCAGGGTCGGGGAAAGGTTCACGCGCCCCAGCCAGAAGCCGCCACTCTCGGGTTCCGCATAAGGATAGGCGCTCGCCGACGAGGCGACCAGCGCGGCGATCAACACGAAACAGACGGAAGCGATAGACTTACTGTTCATAGTTTCAGACTCCACAACGGATCGGAAGGGTTAGAACTGACCGGCATACGGGGGCGGGATCACCGGGCTCGGCACGGGCGGGGGCGCTTCCTCCGCCGGCCCAGGAAGGGGCGCCGGCCGATTGACGTCGCGAATCAATTGCTCGGCCATCTGGCCGCTGGCCGTCGTCGTCAGTATCGTCCGCGCGGCCAGCTTACCATCGGCTTCGACCAGTCGAAAGGCGCTGGGCCCAAGCAACAGGGTGTAGTCGCCTTCCAAGGCCGCCGGGGCGGCGGCCGCCACCTGCTCGCGGTACGATTCGGGCAGCACGGGCAGCAACCGATCGAGGAAGGCCTTGTTCTCCTCGGGGGTCGGCGCGCGGGCCAGCAGAACGATGGCGAAGGTCGTGAAGATGGTCTTGTCCTCGTCGCTCAGCCCCTCGCCCGCGTCGATCGCCTTGAGCACATCGGCCGCCAGCGTATGCAAGACCGCATCGTCAAGGGCGGCCGTCTTTTCACCGACCGCCGGTTTAAAGGCCGCGACCCAGCCCGGCAGCATCTGGAGCGGCACATGCATGATCAGTTGCGCCAGCAAGGCCGACTCCTGCCCCTTGGGCACCGCCGCGAGGAACGCGGTGGCCACCTCGCGCATCTGCCTGAGGCGTACGGCGGGCGAAACCGGCATGTTGGCAATGGCCTTCATGACCTCGCCGGCAAAGGCGGGAACATCCTGCGCGGCCATGCCGGCCACCAGTTCCGACACCTGCCGCGGGTCGGAAGCCGCCGCCCCGATCTGCTCGTCATTGGCCAGGCATGTACCCAGCAGGCCGATACACAGGGACACGGCCGCGACCCCGACAGCGATTCGATTGTGCATGACGCATTCCTTTCCTGTTCACCCAACTGGTTAGTACTTCGACTCCGGGACATAGATCACGTCGCCCGGACGCAAGCTGATGTCGCGCTCGATCTCGCCGCGCTTGCCCACGCGCTCCAGATCGACCGGGATCCGCTGCGTGGTGCCGTCGGCCTGGCGCCGGTGCACGGCGATATCGCTCTTCTTGGCGCTGGTATTGTAGCCGCCCGACATCTGGATGGCGCTGCTGACCGACAGGTCGCGCGTGGCGGGGATGTTGACCCACCCCTCGCGCATGACCCGTCCCTGAACCAGCACGCGCCCCCAGGGCGACACCCCGCCCTCCTCGTAGAGGAAGCTCAGCGAGATTTCGGGCGACCTGTAGAAGGCGCCGTAACGGTCTTCCAGCACGCTTTTCAACTGCGTCAGGGTGAGCCCGTCGCAGACCACCGTCCCGATCATCGGCAGCAGGATTACGCCCTGGTCCATGACCTGGACACGCATCGGCTGCACTTCCAGCTTGTCGCCCACGCGGACGGAAAGCGCCATGACCAGCCCCGAGCGGAGCAGGGGATCACCCGACTCCGTAAAATGGGTCAAATCGGCGGCGGCGATCCGCGACGCCTCGTCCAGGGCCGCCATCTCGCGGTTGGCGTCATTCGCCATCCCGTCCTCGAACGGCAGGGGAATCATCCCCGACAAGGCACTCTCGAGCGATTCCGCCTCGCCGGCCCCTTGGCGCTTCGCCGACGAAAACAACGCGCACCCCGTCATGCCGAGCAGCAGCATAGCCGCCAGCAGCGGTGGTGCCCAGTCCGAGCGAAGCAGCACCTGTGGCAGGAAACGTTTTTTTTCTAACGCACTCAACGACATCTCCAGCCGGAATCCTGTTGGCCTGCATCCTGAAAACCCGGAGCGGTTTCCATTGCAACAATAGTCATTGGTACCAAGCTTACGCTAATTAACCGGTCATGGCAAGCATGTCCGCAGATTTTTCCGCCCGCGTTTCATCCGGGCCATCCCGCCGGCCGGGACGGTGCCGGGAGCGGGCACGCCAATCAGAAGGTTTTCAGCCGGGCCAGGTCAAGGGTGGCCAGGTAATCCTGCACCGTTTCGGCGCGGCGGATCATCGTCACGCTCTTGTCCCGCCGCCGCAGATACTCGGCCGAACGGAGCTTGCCGTTGTATTGGAAGCCCATGGCATGCCCGTGCGCGCCGGCGTCGTGGATCACCAGCACATCGCCCCGTTCGAGCGCGGGCAGATGGCGGTCCACGGCAAACTTGTCGTTGTTCTCGCAGAGCGATCCCGTCACGTCGTAGATCTGATCGTGGGGCAGGGTTTCCTTGCCGATCACCGTGATGTGGTGGTAGGCCCCGTAGAGCGCCGGGCGCATTAGATTGGCCATGCAGGCATCGAGGCCGGCGTAGTTCTTGTAGGTCCGCTTCAGGTGGCGCACGCGCGTCACCAGGCAGCCGTACGGCCCGGTCACCATCCGGCCGCATTCCAGACACACCTTGACGGGCGGATGGCCCGCTCCGATCAACAGCCGCTCGTAGGCCTCACGCACCCCCCGGCCGACGCGTTCGAGGTCGACCGCCTGCTGACCGGGCCGGTAGGGGATGCCGATGCCGCCGCCCAGGTTGATCAGATCGAAGACGATGCCCAGCTCCCGCGACAGTTCGCCCGCCAGCCCGAACAGGAGCTCGGCCGTGTCGATGAAGTACTGTGGATCGAGCTCGTTGGAGGCGACCATCGTGTGCAGGCCGAAGCGCTTGACACCGCAATCGCGGAGCATGCGGAACCCCTCGAACAACTGCTGGCGCGTGAAGCCGTACTTGGCCTCCTCGGGCTTGCCGATAATGGCGTTGCCGCCCTTCAGCGGGCCGGGGTTGTAGCGGAGGCAGACCCGGTCGGGCAGCCCCGCTACCTCCCGCAGGAAGTCGATGTGCGAGATGTCGTCGAGGTTGATCACGGCCCCGAGCTGCCGCGCCTTGACGAACTCGTCGGCCGGCGTGTCGTTGGAGGTGAACATGACGGCGTCGCCCTTGATCCCCGTCGCCTCGGCCAGGAGCAGCTCGGGCAACGAACTGCAGTCGGCGCCGAATCCCTCCTCCATCAGGATCTTCATGATGAAGGGGTTCGGGCACGCCTTGACCGCGAAAAAGTTCTGGAAGGTGGGATTCCAGCCGAACGCCGCGTTCAACCGGCGGGCGTTTTCACGGATACCCGCCTCGTCGTACAAATGGAACGGGGTCGGATAGCGCTCCGCCAGGACGGCGATCTCGGCTGCGGGAATGGGAAGGGGCTTGGCATCAAGTGACATGCGTCTCGGTCTCCAACGGTTCCATCCAGACGGCGGCAAGGCCGGACGGACGGCGGGTGCTTCCGGCGGCGCGACCCCGCGCCGCCCGGTCGACCAGGGTCATTCCGCCACAGGCGACAACCTCCAGACGAAGTGAAAGGGGGCGGGGGTCAGGTGGTACTGGGGCAACACCCCGGGCCCGCAACTGTTGCTGCCGATCCCGTGTTGGGCCACATCCAGATTCAACGTGACATCGGGGCGCCCGGCCAGATCGACCGGGTGCCGGGCGAGTTCGATCGCCCGCGTGTCGTAGCGGTGCAGGCTGAAGTTGAAGGGGGCCGCCGCGTCGATCTGCATGCCCGCGCCGGTCGAATCGGTCACCCGGACCCAGCGCGTGCCGCTCCGGTTGCCGTTCTCCTGCGGCACCACATAGTCGGTCCACAACGCGTCGAGCCCGGCCTGCCACTCGCCCATCCGGACGCCCGAGCAGGTGTCGGCATACGATTCGCCCGGCCCCAGGCCGTACCATCGCGCCTGTGCCGTCCGCTTTGGCAAACGCAGTTGAACGCCGATGCGCGGCCAGGCGACGGACCAGTCGCCCGTCGGCCGGCCCTCGATCGTCAGGGTAAGCGTCCCCTGCGGATCGACGGCGTAGCGGTATTCGGCTTCGATGCCGCAGGCCACGACCGGCCCGCCCAGGCGGACGGGGACAACCCATTCGCGCGCCGCTCCGCGTCCGCGGCCGGGCCGGATGTCGCCCAGGTGCGGCATCAACTGGTGCAGACCGTGCTTGCGCCACTGCGCCTGGATCCGCATGCCGATGCCCTTGCCGTCGTTGCTGGTGGGGGCGCGCCAGAAGTTGAACAGTGGTCCCCGTTCCACCACCTGCCGTCCGGCGTGCATCCAGCGGCTGATCGTCCCCGTCGCCCGGTCGAGGACGATTTCGAACTCCTCGCCCGTCCAGCGGATGTCGCGGCGGCTCTCGGTCACGCGGGGCGCGGCGGCGGTCGGGACGACCCGCGGCCGCACCGGCGCCCGCGCGGGCGCCGGTGCGGCCAGGGGGAACTCGGCGAACGCGATTTCATGGCCGGCCTCCGCCCAGGGCTCGTCCTGCGCGAGCCGGTAGCTGACCTGCAGCCAGTGTTCGCGCCCGTCGCCGGCCACCGGCCGGAACGGGATCGCCAGCAACCCGCTGGCGCCGGCCGCGATGACCGGCAGATCCGCGGTTCCCGTCTCGACCGGACACCCGTCGGCCAGCACCCGCCAGGAGGCCGTGTACCCGTCCGTGTCGAGAAAGGCGTTGCGGTTGATGATCCGCAGCCGCCCCGTCGCCAAGTCGAGGGGCTCGGTGTGGATCGGCGCCAGCACCTGCTTCAGCTCGCTCAATCCCGGCGAGGGGGTCCGGTCGGGGAACACCAAACCGTCGCAGACAAAAGATCCGTCGTTGGGCTCGTCGCCGAAATCGCCGCCGTAGGCGAAGTACTCGCGCCCATCCGCCGTCCGCTGGCGGATGCCGTGATCCAGCCACTCCCAGACGAAGGCCCCCGCCAGCCGCGGATACCGCCAGAGGATGTCCCAGTACTCCTGGAGCCCCCCGGGGCCGTTGCCCATCGCATGGGCGTACTCGCACAGGATCATCGGCTTGTCGTTGTAGCGTTCCGGCGGCAGGACTTTGTCGCCGATGGCGATCGGCTCGCGCCCCTCGCCGATCCGGACCATCTCCTCGTGCGAACTGTACATCCGGCTGTAGAGATCGACCGTCTGGCAAAGGTAGTCGCCCTCGTAGTGGATCGGGCGCGACATGTCGAGCTCGCGCGCGGTGCGCGCCATGGCCAGGTGGTTGCAGCCGAAGCCCGACTCATTGCCCAGCGACCACATCACGATGCTCGGGTGGTTGCGGTCGCGCTGGATGAGGCGGCGCATCCGGTCGACGCAGGCCGCCTCATAGGCGGGGTTGTTGCAGATGTTGGTGTCGCCGTAGCCGAAGCCGTGCGTCTCGAGGTCGCACTCGTCGATCAGATAGATGCCGTACTGGTCACAGAGGTCGTACCAGCGGGGATCGTCGGGGTAGTGGCTGGTGCGGACGGCGTTGATGTTGTGCCGCTTCATCAGCAGGATGTCCTGCAGCATCGCCTCGAACGGCACCGTGCGCCCCCAGTCGGGATGGTGTTCGTGGCGGTTGACGCCCTTGAACTTCACCGGGGCGCCGTTGATCAGGAACACCCCGCCGCGGATTTCCACCCGGCGGAAGCCGACCCGCTGCGGCACGGCCATCAACACCCGTCCCGCCGCGTCGCGCAGCGTCAGCACCAGCGTGTAGAGCGTCGGCGTCTCAGCCGTCCAGGGACGCACACCGGGAACCGCCCCCCGCAGGGCGAGCGTCCCCGTGCGACCCTTGAGGTCGGCCTGGAGCGGCCGGCGCCAGACCGTCTCCCCTCCGGCATCGCGCAGCACCGCCTCGACCGTGCACCCGCGGGCCGAGGCGCGGCCGTCCGCCGCGACGTCCACATCGACCGCGACGCCTCCCGTCGCGCCGTCTTCGTCCAGCGTCGTGTCGATCCGCACATCGGCGATCCGGACCGGCGGCAGCCCCAGCAGGGTCACGGAGCGGAAGATGCCCGAGAGCCACCACATGTCCTGATCCTCGAGATAGCTCCCCACCGACCACTGGAGGACGCGCACCGCCAGTACATTCCGCCCGTTCCGCACCTGTCCGGTAATGTCGAACTCATGGGGCAGGCGGCTCCCCATGCCGATGCCAACGGCGGTGCCGTTGACATAGACTTCGAAATAGGAATCGACACCGTCGAAACGCAGGTGGATCCGCCGGCCCTTCCACCCCGCGGGCAGCGTGAAGACGCGCCGGTAGCTCCCCGTCGGGTTCTCGGCCGGCACATGGGGCGGATTGAGCGGGATCGGATACTGCACGTTGGTGTAGTGCGGGCGGCCGTAGCCGTGGAGCTGCCAGCAGGACGGCACCGGCAGCTCGTTCCAGGCCGCGTCGTCGGCATCGACCGCCTCGAACCGCTCGGGCGCGGCGACTGGCGACGCGGCGTAGTGGAACTTCCAGACCCCGTTGAGCGACAGCAGGCAGTCGGAGTCGGACGCGGCCCCGGCGGCGTCGGCGTCGGTGTACGGCACGAACCGGGTGTGGCCCGGCAACCGGTTGACGCCGAAATAATCTGGATTTTCCCAAGCATTCATGGTGAAGCCGCCTTGCCGCCGGACGCTGAAAAAAGGTTCATGGACTGTCCATGAGTCCACGGGGATGGTATGATGCAACGAAATTGTCTTTTCTGCAACAGGAATGACGCGCGCGCCATGCTCCATCTCCTCATCACATCCTGCATCTGGGGCCTCTCCTTCGGCCTGATCGGCAACCGCCTGGCGGGGCTCGACCCGGCGATGATCGCGCTGGTCCGGCTGTCGCTCTCGCTGCTGGTGTTTCTGCCGTTCGCCTGCCGCGGCGCGCCGCGCCTCGGCCTGGCGGCCGGCCTGCTGCTGCTCGGCGCCGTGCAGTTCGGGCTGATGTACATCCTCTATATCGCCAGCTTCAGCCACCTTCCCTCGCACGCCGTCGCGCTGTTCACCGTCCTGACGCCCGTGCACGTGGCGCTGCTGGCGGACCTGCGGAAGGGGCGGCTCGCCCCCCGCCCGCTGCTGGCCGCCGTGCTCGCCGCGGCCGGCGCGGTGGCGGCCCAGTGGCGGCAGCCGGACGCCGCCCGCCTCTGGCTCGGCTTCCTGCTGGTGCAGGGTTCCAACATCTGCTTCGCCGCCGGACAACTCCTCTACCGGAAGCTGATGCGCACCCAGGAGACAGTGTCCAACCACCAGGCGATGACGTGGATGTACGCCGGCGGCGTCATGGTGTGCCTCCCCTTCGCCCTCCTGGGCTACCGGTCCGACGGCTTCGCCCCCACCCGCGAGCAGATGATCGTTCTCGGCTATCTAGGCGTCGTCGCCTCGGGCGTCGGCTTCTGGCTCTGGAACATCGGCGCGCGCCGCGTGACCCACACCGGCACCCTGGCCGTGATGAACAATGCCAAAATCCCCGTCGGCATGCTTCTGTCGCTGCTGCTTTTCCGGGAAGACGTCGACCGCTGGCGGCTGCTGGCCGCCAGCGCCGCCATGGCGGCGGCCGTGCTCCTCTGCGAATGGCCCGCGCGGACGCGCGACGCCTCGGCGGCCTGACGCCCCCACGCGGTTGCGGCTCGCGAGGACGCTCACCCACCGTGAGCGGCTCGGCGGGGACGCCTTCGCCCTGCGCCACGACAGAGGCGCTTGCAGAATCCCCTGCAGAAACCGGTCGGGACAGAGCCCGACCCTCCAGATCCGCGGAAACACCTGGTTATCAGGGCTGGAGGGACGACCTCCGTGTCGTCCGCCTGGAGTCTGCAAGCACCACGTCATACCAAGGTTGGTCGTGCGACACAGGCCGTCGCGACGCGGCCCTTCGGCACGATTGGCTTCGCACCCCTCGTCCGCCGATGTCGTGCGCCGTAGTCGTGCTCCGAAATGCCGTTCGCGAGGCAGCTTCGCGCGCGGCGAAACGAGACGCCAGGTCGGGCGAGCCGGCCTACACGTCGCCGATCGTCTCGACGTCCTGGGCCACCGGCCCCTTCTCGCGCTGCTCGACGGCGAACTGCACGATGTCGCCCTCGACCAGGTCGCCGAATTCGCCGTTCTTCACCGCCGAGAAATGGAAGAAGATGTTGTTCGGAAACTCGGGGCACTTGATGAAGCCGAACCCCTCTTTCACGGAACAGATGATGCCCTTCAACTGCGTGCCCGTCGCCGGCCCGGCCTGCGGACGTGGCGCGGCGGCGACCGACGGCGCCTCGGCATCGCCGCCCGGCTCGTCGCGGAGCGGCGCCGGCCCCTGCTCGACAAAGAGCTGCTCCAGCGCACCGCCCGTTTCGCTCATCAGATCCTGCATGAGCACGGGATAGCTGACCTCGTTGATCAGCCGGATCGACGTCGTCGTCTGCCGCTGGTTGCCGACATCGTCGGTGTACTCGAAGTTCCAGCCCAGCAGCATGACACGGGTGCCCAGGGCGTTGATCTTGCGGACGAGCGGCACGAAGTCGGAGTCGCCGGCGATCAGCACGAGCACGTCGAAGTGCTTGATCATCGCGAGTTCCAGCGCCTCGAGCGAGAGCCAGACATCGATCCCCTGCTCCGAGTTGCCCTGGATCGGCAGATGGTGGGAGGTGATCCCCTCGTTCATCAGCACGTCGTCGAAGAGGCGCTCGGAATAGAGCTTCTCGCGGGCCAGCGTCTGCTGGGCCGAGAAGCGTCCGCGGAAGAAGTGGGCATCGACGATGTGCGACGTGCGCACCGGCACACCCTCGAATTCGGCCGCCCGCTGCCGGATGAAGGCGTGCAGGCCGGGAATCGAAATCCGCTGCTTTCTGGGGTGCGCGTAGCGATAGTAGTTGCTGATGTGATGGAAGAATCCTCCATCGTAGAAGACGCCGATGCGAAGCATTTTGCGATCTGCTGATTTCATCGTCATGGTTTCCTTGGTCTCGGTTTCTCTTGTCGTGGTTTCTTCTGTCTCGGTTTTCATTGTGGCCCGGCAACGGCACCGGCATCCGCGTGGCTTACCTTCGCGTGTGCGCGGCCACCGCGCGCCGCGCGTCGCGGTCGGCCTCGCGCCGCTTGATCGTCTCGCGCTTGTCGGCCTGCAGCTTGCCGCGGCACACGCCGATCTCCAGCTTGATCCGTCCCGTCTTCGGCACCAGGTAGAGCTTGAGCGGAATCAGGGTCAACCCCTTCTGCTCCTGCTGCGCCTGCAGCTTGAGAATCTCGCGCTTGTGCGCCAGCAGCCGCCGCGGCCGCAGCGTTTCGTGATTGAAGCGGTTGCCGTGGCTGTAGGGCGGGAAATTGGCCTGCAGCAGCCAGAGCGATCCGTTTTCAACCCGTACGTAGGCTCCCGTCAGCCCCACCCCGCCGCCGCGCACAACCTTGACCTCGGTGCCGACCAGCGCGATGCCGACCTCGATGCGGGAGAGAACGGCATAGTCATGCAGGGCCTTGCGGTTGGACGCCAGGACTCCCTGGTGCGGCCCCCCCCTGCCCGATCCGTTCATCCCGCTCCGTTTCCGGCCTGGTTGCCGCGCACGTCAAGCACGTCTGGGTTACTTACTTGGACCACTTCGTCTGGTCGGCCTCGTGCTTGGCCACCGCGTCGAAATCAACTTCCGCGATCAGCTTGCCCTCGCCGATCTCGCGCAGGGCGATGTCCAGCTTGTCCTCGTCGGGCGTCAGGGGACGCACGTACGGCCGCATCCCGGCGTTCAGCTGCTTAACGCGCTTGGACACCATGTTGACCAGCACGGGAGCGCTGGGAATGCGGACGCGGGCATTTTCGAGCAAGTCTTGGTTCACGGCAATTCTCCAAAAGAAGAACTATGTTATCCGTTCGGCGCCATGAATTCAATCACAAAGAGGGCCCGAGGTCGGGACGGCTGTTCCGCACGGCCTGGGCCACGGCCCCCATGCCCGTGAAATGCCAGCCGTCGAACCGCACCTTCGCCCCATCCTTAAAGGTCACGACAAAGATCCCCTTGTCCTCCCACCGGCTCCAGTCGATCTGCGCCAGATCGGCCCAGGCATAGCACCTGTTCCCCAGTCCGCGCCCCCGCAAACCCGCCTCGTCGGCGATGTAGTTCCGGCGGCGCTTGGCGGCGACCCTCCCGCAGGCCAGCAGCCCCAGCATCAGCGTCAGGATGGCTTGGATGTACTGGGCGCGGAGATCGTCCGCCGCATAGAGCGGCTCGGCGAGGAGGCGCTGCACGGCCTCCCGCTGCCGGATCAGCGCCGCCTCGGCGTCGACGGCGTGCGGGGGTATGCGCAGGTCGCCCATTTTCCGCAGCAGCTTGCGTGGCGTCCCCCCGGGCTGCCCGGCAAAGACCCGGTCGAGCGGCCTCGCCCCCGCGTCATCGGCCCGCAGCCAGGCCTCGGCCGTCAGATTGGTCGCCAGCAGCGCCGGCCGCACCTGCTCCAGGCGCTGGTTGATCCGCGGCCAGGCGATGGCGCCATCGTAGACCGACCAGGCCGAGAGGGCCACCATCAGCAGCCCGACGCCCAGCAGCCGCCAGGCATATTCCTTGTTGAGTGTTGCTTCCGCCATGTTGGTGCTTTCGTGCCGAGAACCGACGGCCTCAGGCGGGAAACCCGCCGGCCGCGGCCGTTACCAGAACCCGTACTGCCCCGAGACCATCACGTAGAGCCCCAGCGCCAGATTGGTCGCGACATGCGCCACGATCGCCGGCGCCACGCTGCCGCGGCGCAGCGCCAGCCAGCCGTAAACCATGCCGGCCACCATGCCCGCCGCCCAGCGGTCGTGCTCAAGGCCGAACAGCACCACGACCGTCCAGAACGCGCCGGCGTCGTACCGCCCCAGCGGAACCCGGTGGAAGGGGCGCCCGTGCAGCCAGCGGACGAGCAGGCCGCGGAAGAAAAATTCCTCGATGACGGCGATGACGAAAGCCGATCCCAGCAGCCGCCCGATCGCCAGCCCCCAGCCGCACTCGGCCGGCCGGTAGGCCAGGGAGGGATGGTTGAACGGCAGGGTGGGAAAGCGGGCCGGATCATAGTAGTCGGGCAGACGCCCCGGCGGCAGGATGAGCCAGCGGTGGTAGGCCTCCTGCCAGGCGGGGGCGAGCCGCGCGGCCAGCGGTGTTTCGGGCAGGATCCAGATACCGGCCACGCCAAGTCCCAGCGCCAGCGCGGGGAGCCAGTCGCGCCGGTGGACGCCCGCGTAGCCGCGCCAGGGCTTGTAGGCCACCAGCAGGCCGGCGCACAGCACCGTCTTGACGGCATAGACCACCGGCGGCATCCCGCGCGGCATCTGCCCCAGACCGGCCGCCGCTTGGATCAGCAGCAGCCCTCCGATCCAGACGGCAAACGGCACCCAGTGCCCGCGGGCGGCACGCGCGTCGGATGTCCCATCGTCGGCCACGGTCATCGCCGCGCCCCCTAGAGGCCGAAATGGCCGAGCTGTCGACGCAGCGACTCGATCTGCGCGGCCAGTTCCCGCACCTGCGGATCACGCGCCGGATCGGCGGTGGCAACGGGATGGGCCTGCTTCCAGGCCTCGTACTGCCTGGTCAGGGCCTCGATCTGCCGCCGCATCCTCATCTCGTCCTCCTTCAGCCGCCGCAGCTCATCGCCCAGCTTCATCCGCTGGGTGCCCTGGGCGCCATCGCGCTGCCGCGTGAGGCCCTTGGCGCGTTCGGCCGCGGCGTCGTACTGCTGCTTGAGCTGCCGCAGGGGCGCCGCATGGGGATTGGCATCGACGGTCTGGCGGACCAGTTCCCTGCGCCGCGCCTCCTGGCGGGCGTGCAGCGCGCCATAGCGGAGCAGCAGGTCGAGTTCGTCGGCATCGACCTCGCCGCGCCCCCCCTCGAACCGGATCAGGTCGGCCGTGGCGATCAGCCAGGGCCCCGCCCATGCGCCCTGGCGCCAGACACGGCAGAGGGCAACCTCGCCCCGCGAGGAGGTTCCCGCCCCTGTCTGCTCGACGAGCACCCCCCCCGGCAGCGTGATTCCACTGCGCTTGCCGTCACGCTCGAAAAGCGCCGCCTCCTGCAGCGTCACCCCCCAGTGCGTCGTATCGCTTCCCGACGCGGGGATCCGGCTCGTCGAGGGGGTGTAACCCAGCGTCGTGACGACGACGGGCGCGGCCTTGTCGGCGGCGGGCGTGGCGACTGCTGGCGGCGGGGCGGCCACGGCGGCCTCGGACGACGGCTCGTAGGCTGCGGACGGCGGCTGATCCGGCTCGGTGATCGGATCGGGCGCGACGACGCGCACGCCGCCTCGCTCCTGGACCGGTTCAAATGGGCGTGTCGCCGGCGACGTCGCTGCCACCGACGTCCCGTCGGGCGCCGGATTGCTCGGTGCCAGCAGGGGCTTGAACCGCGGTGCCCCATAGTGGACCGCCAGTGTCCCGATGATCCCGACAGCCAGATAGCGCAGCAAAAACATGATTGTCTCCCTTGACCCGGCCCCCGTCATCCCGCCTGCGGCCGCAACCGCCTCCCGGCGGCGGCCAGCCCGCCCAGGAGCCCGTACAGGAGCACGATCTCGCCATCGGCGAAGTTGTATTCGACCCAGCCGTTGAGAAACAGGGCCAGCAGCATCCAGAACAGCGGACTCGGCGCGGCATCGGCCTGCCAGGCGTCCCGGAACAGGAACCCCATCCACACCAGATAGAGCGCCAGGCCGGCCCAGCCGAGCGACACGGCCATCTCCACCAGGTTGGAATGCAGATGATCGCGGTCGGGCTCGATCCTGGGATCGATGGCCCGCATCCGCTCGCTGGTCATGGCGCGGAAGCCGATACCCTGGGGATACTGCCGCAGCAGGTGCGGCGCCACCCGCGTCCACATCGCCAGACGCCCGCCCGAATCGGCCCGGCATTCGGTCTTGATGTGCATCAGGCGCTGACGAACCGGCGCCACGCCCACCGCGACGCCCAGCAGGATCAGCACGCCGAGGGCCAGCCATTTCCATGACACCCGCCGGGCCAGGAGCGCGCCCAGGACGGCCAGCGTGCTCAGCCAGGAGCCCCGCTTCAGAACGATGATCTCGGCCAGGGCGAGGCCGCCGATCATGATCGGCCAGGGCGGGAACGCGAAGCGCCATCCCCCCGCGTCGCCGGCCGGAGAGCGATCCGGCCGGAGAACCACCTCGAAGCGCCGGGTACCGGCCCGCGCCAGTGCCAGCGAGCCCATGACGAGGGCGACCGCGCCGACCAGGCCGATCATCAGCCGCTGCCCGTCGACCAGGCTCCCCTGGTGGATCAACTCCTGCCCGAACGTGAATGCGGCCGCCTGACGGGTCTTCTCGAACCGCGCGACGATCGCCTGCGCGCCGATCGGATTGCGGATGCAGACGCGCACCGCCAGGACGAACACCCCCAGCAGCAGCGCCCGCAGCACCTGCCACAGCCGTTCGCGCGAATCGACGAGCGAAGCGGCCACGGGGATTCCCATGAACCAGATGAGCTTGTTCAGCTTGCCGAGCCCCTTCTCGGGATTCACGCCGCAAGCGGTCACCCCATAGGCCAGCGCCACCAGCGCCAGCCACAGCCAGCCCGACGCCGGCATCCGCAAGGAGCGGCGGCGCCGGCCGACGTCAACCACCAGCCCGACGGCGGCGGCCAGCATGAAAAGCCGCCCGGCGGGGAGGGTAAACCCCATGCAGAATGCCGCCGCCAGCAGTGCCAGAAACGTCCAGTCTTTGTCCTTCGCGAGCAACATGCCGGCAGTATAGCATGCCCGCCCCCCCCGTTCCAATAGTTGACACGCCACGTCGTCCCGAACGGGAGGGCGAGCGTCCCCGCGAGCCGCCCGGACTGGAGGGCGAGCGTCCCCGCGAGCCGAGTTGCTCGGCAAGCAGCCCGTCAGTGCGACGACACCGTCCCACTTAACCGGACACACCGACCTGCTTACTCGATTGTCGATACGGTTGGGCATGCCAGGCCTGCGTTCCGCTTCGAGACACGACGACGGGGCACGACCACGGGACACGATTGGCTTCGCGCCCCTCGTCAGCCGTTGTCGTGCTCCGTAGCCGTGTTCCGATATGCCGTGCGATCGGCGGCTCAAACGGCGGCCAGGCGAGACGCCCCCGCCCAGCGCTAGCCCCTGCCGCCGTACGTCCCGCGGTCTCGCACGATGCAACCGACGGGCGCGCCGGCGCGCAGCAGCCGGGCGCAGCCCGAGCAGGCGACGCACGCCTGGTGCGGATCGAATCCCGCCCCCCGCAGCAGGTCGCGCGGGGCGTCGGGATAGGCGATGCTGTTGCGCCCCTGCCCGATCAACCGGGCATCGCCCGCCGCCACCAGGCCGGCCGCCACCCGCGGCACGTGCGGGCCCAGCCAGGCCAGCGCGGCATTGACGATCGCCATCCCGGGCACCGCATGCTGGACGGCGCCGGCCAGCCGCGCGAAGCGGGCGATCCCGACCAGCGGGTTTTCACCGCGTCCATCGGCGGAGGGACGCCCGTGGCGGGAGTCGAAGCGGGGGAACCCCAGGGTCACGCTCAAAAGGGGCAGCCCGAGATCGGCCAGTTCGCGCGCCAGCCGCAGCGGTTCGCCGAGATCGGGCTCGTCCGCGCCGCCCCCAGGCTTGACGCCAAACCCGTAGGGATGGGCGATCCCATCGAAGAGGTTCAGACGCGAGGCAAGCAGCAACCCGGGCTGATCATCCCGGATCCGGGCGATCATCTCCTTCAGCAGGCGCGTGCGGTTCGCATAGTCGCCGCCGAATCGCCCCTCGCGCCGGTGCGCGCCGAGCAGACTGGAGACCAGGTAGCCGTGGCACGCCTTGACATCGACGCCGTCGAAACCGGCCGCCGCGGCCAGACGCGCGGCTCGGACGAAATCGTCCTGCAACCGGTCGAGCCAGGCATCCGTCACCACAGGATAGTCGGCCGGCAATTTCTCGAAGGCATCGAGAAGCGGGCTGTGATGGGCGACGACGGGCTTGGGCGTCCCGTCGGGACGGCTGTAGCGGCCGGCGTGCGTCAGTTGCAGGATGCAGAGGATCTCGTGCCCCATCGCCGCGCGCGCCGCCTGGCGCATCCGCTGCACCAGCTCGCGGTAGACCCCCACATTCTTCTCGTGCAGCCAGAAGGCGGTCGGCTTCGAGCGCCCGTCGGGCACCACGGCGCAGGCCTCCAGCCAGATGATCCCGGCACCGCCCGCCGCCATCCGTTCGTAGCGGCGGAAGGCCAGCTCACCCGGCGTCCCGTCGGTCGACGCATCGCACCCCTCCATCGGCAGGGCGACCAGCCGATTGGGGGTGGTCCAGCGCCCCAGGCGCACCGGTTCGCCCAGCACCGACGTGTCGTCGGCCACCGGCAGCGCGACGCCCGCCGCGCGCATCTGGTTATCAAACTCAGCTCTTGATTCGGCGCATTTCATGGCAAGCCTCTACGGACACCAATATAGATCAACCGGACCCAGCAAACCCGCGGGAAGCCCCGACAGCCGCTCCCGGTTGCCCGGACCGTTCCAAACCCGCAGCTCCACCTCGTGCCGGCCGGCCGTCACTTCGCAAGCAAACCGGTACGGCGCCTGGATGCGGCAGCCGATGCGCACGCCGTCGATGAAGCACTCGACGGCATCCTCGACGCGCCCGCAATCGAGCAGGCAGCCACCCTCCCGGTCGGCAGTGAAGGTGGTCCGATAGGACGCGCAGCCGGAGAAGGAGCCGTAGCCCAGGTCGTGCCAGCCGCACAACGACTCCAGGGCGATCGGCCCCGACGCGGCCCGCAGATTCGGCAGGTAACGCCGCCCGTGGCGGAACCAGGCGGCAAAGTCGCCATGCAGGAACGGCACCTCCTGCAGTCCGCCCTCGCCGACGAAACGGATCCGGTTCTGCCGCGGCACCGAACCGACGATCAGATACGGGGCGATGTCGGCGCTCGCCGAACGGCAGTCAAACACCGGGTCGGGTTTGAAATCGACGACTTCATGCCCGTTGACCCAACATTGCCAGGCCCCGCCGAACAGGCTCTCCTCGATGACCAGGCGGAGGCGGTCCGGACTTCCCTCCAGCAGGAAAGGCGTCTCAAACGCGACGGAACCCGTCCACGCGGGTTGGTCGCGGGCGAACAGATCGCACTCGATGGGCGCGGCATCCCCGGCCTGGACCTTCCAGCAGGGCAAGGGGAGCGAGTTGGCCGGGAAGGCGAGCGTCCAGCGGTCGAGCCGTGTGCGCGCGCTTGCCGGCGGCGGCTCGGGCCAGGGAGGATCGTCCGAAAAACAGGATCCCCGCGGCGGCACCTGGACCGGCCGACCCTCCAGCGTGCCGCTGAAGGGTCGGTTGGAACGGTTGAACAGGAAATGGAACCGGCGCCCCGCGTCGTCTTCGCGGGCATGGACCAGCACATCGTTGTGCCCCTCGCCCGACAGTTCCACGCGCGGCAGATCGTCGGGCACGCGCGGCGCGAGGAACTCCCGGCCGCGCGTCCAGACCCGCTGCGGCGCCTCGAGCGTGCCCAGCAGCAGCGGCGGCTGCTCCCCGCAGACGACCGCGCGTCCGCCCGCCTCGACGAAGCGCTCGACGGCCGCCGCCGTCGCCGCCTCGATCCAGCGGAGATGGTGCAGCAGGATGACGTCGTAATCGCGCCGCAGATCGGCCGCCGCCCGCTCCGCGAGGGTGACCTCGTCGATGAAGTCGAAATCGTGGTGCCCCGCCAGCAGCCGTTCCGAGAGATCGTGCGTCAGCGGCTCGACGGGATGGTCGAGCAGCGACTCGCGCACGGCGGCCCGGCTGTCGCAGGCGATGGTGGTGGAGGGATAGAGCACCAGCAGCCGCCGGACGGGACGGCCGCCGGCGAGGCGCCGGCACTTGGCCGCCAGCGGCTGGAGCAGCTCGCGCATGAGCGGCCACTCGCTGTGCTGGTAGAAGAGCGAGGGCGGCACCTCGTCCTTGCGCGGCCCATCGAGCGAATAGCTCAGTCCATGGACATTGAAGTAGGTCACGCCGAGCGCGAGCTGGAAATCGAGCTGGTAGGCGAGGTCGCGCAGGGCCGTCTCGTTGCCCATGACCGCCAGCGCGTCGCTGCCGGCCTGCTGCTTGCCGAACAGGCGCGCCGCCGACGCGGCGACCTTGACGCCGGTGTGGTAGGCGGCCGCGTCGGGCAAGGCAACATGGAAGCCAAGCGGATCGGTGCAGGGGAGATCAAGCTCGCGGCAGCAGCGCAGCTCGTTGGGCCAGCGGCGGGCGGCGATCGACAGCCATTCGGTCCGGGTCAGATGCCCGATGCTCAGGATGCCGTGGCGGTGGCACCAGGCCGCAACCCGCGCCAGGTAGGCCGAACATTGCAGATGCCCCTGCGTCAGCCGGTAGTGATGCCGGATGACGGGCGACCGCGCATCGATGTCGATGGCCAGGTGGGCGAGCTGCGGCAGCAGATCATAGCCGTGCATCGCACGGAACGTCGCGGCGAACGCACCGGTCCAGGGAAACTCGCCGCACGGTGCCGGCTCGTCGAGGAACGAGGCGACCATCCGCTGCGCGAAGTCGCCGCCCAGGCGC
>JAAYZJ010000258.1 GCA_012514915.1 Lentisphaerota bacterium
AACGACGGACGCGCCGCCGCCTCGTCGCCGGAGATGCCGTTGACGCCGATGCTGACGATCCGGATGCCGGCCTGGCGGAACTGCTCGATCACGCCGGCATGCTGCTCACGCTGCGCGAAATCGATGTGCACGCCGCACAGCTCGATACAGTCGACGCCGGTCTCCTTCACGGCGGCGATCAGGCCGGGCACGGTCTTGATGCCCCGGTAGCAATAACTCTGTACGCCGAGTCCATTCACTTTGCTGCTCATGTTGCCGCTTCGCTTTCTCGTGGTGGTTCCAATCCGGAGCGCTCCACTCGCCGGCATCGGCAGGGGCGCGTCATGGAGACATCATACCTGATTTTCATCCGGCATGCGAAACCGATGATAGTGCCAGACGCCGTCCTGTTCGACCATCGCCAACCCCGTCAGAAAGGGGACCCAGGTTTCGGCCGTGATGCGCGCGAGCCCCAGTCCGGTCAGCGCGACGGCGATCGTGACGTCGTGGCTGCCGAAGAGGGTCAGCGGGGCGGTGGCGGCGCGGCGCATCCAGCCGACGGCGCGTGCCGTGGCTTCGGCGACCGGGCGCGCGGCGGGGGCGTGGCCCGCCGCAAAATAGGCGAGCTGGTAGGGGATCACCCCCACCTGCTGCATGGCGCGGTGGGCGCCGGCCGGGTCGGTGAAGACGTTGCCGACCCCGATCTCGGGCGCATCCTCGACCGGCCGTCCGGCGCCGAGTCCCGCCCCCTCGGCGATCAGTTGGACGGTGCGGCGCGTCCGGGTCATGGGCGAGGCCAGCAGACGGGCGTCGGCGACGACGCCGCGCAGCGCGGCGCCGAAGGCCCGCGCCTGCCGCTCGCCCGCCTCCGTCAGCCCCAGCGACTCGCCGAAGGTCGGGTCGTCGGCCTGCAGCGGTGGACGCTCGGCGTGCCGGATGTAGAGGGCCACCCGCGAGCCGGACGCGAGCCAGTCGCGGACGGCAGCGAGATCGACGGAGGGCGGGAAGGAGGTGTTCGTCATGGAGCCAAGCGAAGGTTCATTAATCACGGGGCCGATTGACTTCGGCCTATTGTTTCGCGATGAATTGCAGGAACTCGCGAACCTTTGCCTGGTCCTTGAATGATCCCTCGACCTTGTCGCCGTTTGTGAACGAGACCAGAACCTCGTATTTACGAAAATCGCCACAGCCTTCGTACACTGAATGGTGATCGAGAAAACGCAAGGCGTCATCGATGGTGGCGAACTCGTTGGAACGGCCGTACAGCGGAATGACGACCACTTTCTCGACCATACGGTCAAGACGCTCCTTGATCGCCGCCATGAAGGTATTGATCTCCACATTGTTGGCGTTGCTGAGATAGTCCTTGACCTTCTGCATCGTCGCGGAGGACGCCTTCTCGATCTTCTTCACGCACCGCTTAAAGTCTGTGTCGGGTGTCGTCTCGTCAAATGCCACGTCGATACGTTCGGATGCGAACGCCTCCACGATGGTGTTGTAGGGGAAGTACAGGACGTGGAATCCGAGTGATCGCAGTTGGTCAAGGGAACCTTCCGTAAATACGCCAGCCAGAACCGCGCCGAGAAATGGATTCGACGACTTGTACTTCTCTGCAAGCGGCAGAATAGCCCCTTGAATTTCTTGAGCCTTATTTCGAGAATGCTTCGTGTACCGGCGCCAGGCAACTTCAATGAACGCCACAGGCGTCCCCAACGTATCGCAAGTGCCACCACGCTCAAGCACGTAGTCGAGATCATGGACGTTGCCGTAAGGATCTTCCCAACTGACCTTCTTTCCCTTGCGTGCCGCGCGAGCGTTTTTTTGGTAGTCGAGATACAATCCACTGTCCGTGGCAAAGGATGCAAGAAATGGCTCGATGAGTTCCACTAATAGGTTCCCGATCAACTGTCCTAATTTGTGTGATGGAGACTCGGCCATGACTTACCCCTCAATCCAGAGTCTGCCCTCCTTGAGGGGCACACGATGCTTTCTGTTCTTCCATTTGACGTTGCGATCCCGGATCTTCTCGAAGGAAAACGACTTGAATCCGGCAGCCAAAGCCAATTCACCCAGCCAGATATCAACATCCAGATACACCCCATAGGGTGCGGAGTCGCCGATGACCAGGCACAAGAAGCTTCCTTTGCGGCAGACCGAGCGCAATGCCTTGAGCACCAAACCAAGGTCGCGGAAGTACGCCGCCGCCATCGTGTGGTAGTTTTTCCTCCCACCTTTGGTCTCTCGAACTTCAGCGAGTGTATGGCAGGCCGCCGCGAGTTGTGGTCTGATTGGGGCGAGGATAGGCTCGGCTAGCACGTCGTCCAGAACGAGTCTGTCCGCTGCCGCGTGCTGGGAACACGAGTGGATCAGGTGCTTTCGCACTGCACCTTGAAGGTCCCCCCAACCGTTGATCTCACCCCAGAATGTCATTTCCAGGCGCGTGGCGTCGGCATAATCGTAGTTGTTCGGATATGGGGGGGAGGTGATGACGGCATCGACCTCAAGCTGCTCGCAGTCTTCCGGCGCTCGCGCGTCCGTGCGAAGAACACGGCCGAAATTGGCCCAAGCATAGCGTTGGGCATACTCAATGTCCTGCAAGATGTCCGCCGCCTTGGCCTGAAAGGCGGCAACGGGCGTTTGCACGTAGGATTTGCTCTTGTTTGGCAAGACATACTGCCACTGGGCTGTCCCCGCACCGCTGCATGCCCGAAGAATGGCGGTCAGCGTAAGCCAGATCAATTCACTCTCGGGTGTCTTGGCGTCGTATGCTGCAAGAAACAAATCTCTCATGGCCAAGAGCGTGGCGAGCGATTCCGGTGTGTAGCATGTCCGCAGCAGGGGAGGCACACGCTCTGGGTGGCAGGCCCCCCCCCCGGGCAGATCGTTCAGAAACCTGCTGAACGTCTCATGCACGGTTGACATGGCGGCATGGATGCCGCGCAGCTTGGCGACGGCAACCCGGTGAATGAAGGGGTGCGTCTCGAATCCCCAACTCCGCACCCGTTGAGCCTCACAGGCCAGGAGGGTTGTGCCCACACCGGCAAACGGGTCAAGCACGGAGACCGTGCGATTGTCTGAAAACCGATCACGCAGGAGAGAGCGAACCCAGTCGGCTGAAAAACCCGCTGAATAGCGATACCACCGGTGCACCGGCAAGGACATGTTGTCCACAAAGGCCCCAGACCGCCCGTTGAAGCGAGCGTGCGTCAGGACGTCGTCCGCTTCGTCGGCGAATAGCTCCGGCTGATATGCAAGGGGGGTGCGCATGGCTGTCTGCTGCTGAAAGGATCTCACTGTGAAGACGCAATCGATGGCCACCTGAGACCTTAACTTGCCGGTTGATGCCGGAACTCCTGGATGCAATCCGCCTCGTATCCGCAGCTCTGCAAGAGTGTGCGGAATCGTTCGGTGGTGAATGGCGGCTTGTCGAGTGTGGTGAAGATCCCCGTCCCCCGTTCGCGTCTGCCAAGCCGTGCTCCGGAACTCCATCGGAGCGCGTGGCGCCAGACCTTCTAAACGTAACCCGTACCTTACTATATTTAGGCGTCAGAGACAATCACCCTGTTTTTACGAATCGGCGCTCGACCGGCGCGGCGGCGTCCGCTAACATGTCGCTCAAACGGTCGGCTGCCGCGCGCGCTTCGTTTATTCCCCGCGCGGGCGCCGGCGGGAGTCTTCATCGATGAACCGACCGAACATCATCCTGATCGTCTGCGACCAGATGCGCGGCGATGCCCTGGGCGCCGACGGCAACCGCCACATCCGCACGCCCAATCTCGACTATCTGGCCTCGCTGGGCGGCCGGTTCAACCATGCCTACTCGGCCGTTCCCTCGTGTCTCCCCGCCCGCGCCACCCTCTGGACCGGCCAGAACCAGTGGCATACCGGCGTGCTCGGCATGGGGCGCGGGCAGGGGGCGATCCCCTGCGACTTTCCCCACACGCTCGCCGGCGAACTGACCCGCCACGGCTACCGCACCCATCTCGTCGGCAAGGGACATTTCTCGCCTCAGCGGGCCCCCATGGGTTTCGAGACGCTGGAGCTCGACGAGTCGGGGCGCATGCCCACGAGCGAGTTCCGCCGCTGGTTTGCCGACAACGCTCCCTCGGGCGTCACGCCCGACGACCACGGCGTCGACTGGAACTCCTGGCATGCCCGCCCCTGGCACACCGAGGAGCGGCTCCATCCCACCTACTGGACGATGTCGCGCTCGATCGATTTCCTCGACCACTACGACGAGCCGCGCCCCTTCTTCCTGAACATCTCCTTCGCGCGGCCGCATTCGCCCTACGATCCGCCCCAGCACTACTTCGACATGTACAACGATCCAGGGCACGTGCCCGAACCCCATCTCGGCGACTGGGCGGCCATGCACGACGATCCGGAGACGGCGCTGAATCCGAATGCCTGGCGCGGCCGGATGACGCCCGACCAGATCCGCCGCGCCCGCACCGGCTACTACGGCTCAATCAGCTTCATCGACACCCAGATCGGCCGTCTGATGAACTGGCTGCGGCGGCATCCGGCCATCTACAGCAACACCTGGATCCTCGTCACCTCCGACCACGGCGACATGCAGGGCGACCACAACCTCTGGCGCAAGACCTACGCCTACGAGGGGAGTACCCGCATCCCCTTCCTGCTCGTGCCGCCGCCGACACAGGCGCGGCCGGCCCGCGGCCTGGTGGACGAGGTCGTCGAGCTGCGCGATGTGATGCCGACCCTGCTGGCGGTGGCTGGCGTGCCCGACCCGGGGACGATGGACGGCGAGAACCTC
>JAAYZJ010000259.1 GCA_012514915.1 Lentisphaerota bacterium
AGTCAAAACGACAGCGGTGTTCCGGCGCGTGGTTCAAGAAGCCGACGCCAGCCCGGCGGCCAGCAGGGCACGGGGATCGTCGGTGATGATCCGCTCCACGCCGAGCCTCATCCAGTGGCGGGCCTCTTCGGGATCGTTGACCGTCCAGACGCCGACGTGGATCCGGCTCGCGACCGCCTGCGCCACCAGCTCGGGAGTCAGCGACGGGAGGCTGCAGTGAATCCAGGGGATGTGCAGCTCCCGGGCCCGCGCCAGCACGTCCGGCGCGGCGCCGATCAGGGCAAGCGCGACCTCGGGGGCGAGGCGCCGCACCGCGTCCAGAGCCTCGGCATCGAACGACGAGACCATATCCCGGGCCATCCGGCCGTAATGGAACAGCAGCCGCGCCACGTTCGCGGCGACCGGCAGGCCGGGCGGGGAGCGCTTGATCTCGATCTTGAGCGAGGTGGACGTCGGTGCCACGCAGGTCAGGGTCTCGTCGAGCGTCGGAATCCGCTGGCCGGCAAAGGCGGCACCGAAGGACGCACCGGCATCCAGCCGGCGCAGCTCGTGCCAGGTGAGGGACGCGACCGCACCGGTGCCGTTGGTCGTGCGGTCCACCGTGGCGTCGTGGATGACCACCAGGGTGCCGTCGGCGGCGGGATGGACGTCGAGCTCGATGGAATCGACCTGCAGATCCAGGGCGAGCTGAAAGGCGGCCAGGGTGTTCTCCGGCGCCTCGATCCGGGCGCCGCGGTGGGCTTCGATGATGGTTTTCACGGATAGGAACGCATCCTGTTCAAGCCGGAGACGGTGGTGATGCGGCGTGGGTGGGCGGGCCAGACACGCGCCTGGGATGCGCCTGTTGGCATCGAGTCTCTCCCGCGGATGGGAATGGCCGGGGATGGTAGCGCACGGCGCACACAACGTCAATGGCGACAACATGGCCTGACCGCCCGGCGGTTCATCTGTTATACTGACCACCATGCCCAAGCAGTCGACAGCACCACGACAACGGCCCCGCGCCGCGGCGCCGCGCGAGGCGATCACGACGGGCGCGATTCCGCTCGTGGTCAACTGGGCGACGCCGCGGGCGGCGGCGGCCACCCCGCTGGCCCATCATCGCGAATACGAGTTTCATCTGGTCAAACGTGGATCGGGCGCCTATTTCATCCGCGACCGCCATGTTCCGTTCGAGCGCCGCTCGCTGCTGGTCATTCCGCCCAATGTCACCCACCGCTTCGTGCCGCAGCCCGGGACGGCGGTCGAGAAGTACACCCTGATGTTCCGCCCCGACCGCTTCGCCCGCGCGGCGGGCGCCTTCCGCCTGCCGCCTGGCCTACCGCACCGGCTCGTCCTGACCGATCACGACGTGACGGCCATCGAGCTGGTCTTCCGCGCCCTGGCCTACGAATGCGCGGCGCGCCAGCCTTTCTGGCGCGAGGTGCTCCCGCTGCACCTGCGCCATCTGTTCCTGCTGATCCGCCGCGCGGCCCGGGCACAGGCCCGCCAGGGCGGCGCCGAGGAGCGGGGCACGCACGCGCTGGTGTCGTGGTGCGCCACCGAGATCGAAAAGCGGTTCGCCGAGGAGCTTACCCTGCAGGCGCTCGCGCGCGCGGCCGGCTATTCGCTCTACCACCTCGCCCACCTGTTCAAACGCGAGACGGGACTGAGCGTCAAGCAGTACATCCTGCAGCGCCGGATCGCCGCGGCCCGGAGCCTGCTGGTCGAGCAGCCCGGCCTGACGGTGGATGCGGTGGCCCGGCAGGTCGGTTTCTCCGATTTCGCGCTCTTCAACCGGAGCTTCAAGAAGCTGACCGGCCAGCCGCCCACCCTGTACCGCAAGTTTTCACACCTCGACCGCAATGATTGATAGCGCGTGACGCGGTGTTTTCGGGCATACTTCCGGCCATGAACACATCCGCCACCGCCTCCGGCGCCGCGACGCTCGCCCTCCTGGGCGGCGCGCCGGCGATTCCCGTTCTCCAGGAAGACCTGTTCGCCTGGCCGATCGTCACCGACGAGGACATTGCCGCCGTCACGGAGGTGCTCCGGGCCCGCGCCATGTCCGGCACCGAGATCACCAAGGCGTTCGAGAAGGAGTGGGCCGCGTACAACGGCACCCGCTACGCGCTGGGCACCTGCA
>JAAYZJ010000260.1 GCA_012514915.1 Lentisphaerota bacterium
AGTTCAGCACGAGCGAGACGGAGGCGCCGTGGCGCTGCAGACGGCCGACGAGTTCGGAAAGAAACGGCGCGCTCAGTTCCGGGTGCGCGTCGGCGAATTCGGCGAGCAGATGCACGAGCTGCCGCGGCTCCGTCTCGGCGGCGTTCAGAAAACGCTCGGCCCAGGCAAGGCCGTCGTTCAGATCGCGCCGACGGTCGGCCAGCCGCACCGCGACGCGCCGGAGGTTTTCGATCAGCGCCAGCCGCAGCGAGATGGGAAAAGCCCACAGTTCGCCGAGGTTCAGAGTCTCGGTGGTCTGGTAGGCGCCTACAAAGGCCGCGATGGCCTCGGCGTCGAGTAGGCCGTCCAGGTGGGCGATCAGCTCCGCCGCCATGCCGTAGACCCTGGGCAGGCCGCGGTGCGGCCCCTTTGTGAGACGCGGCAGGAGGTGACTGTAGCGGCGCGGCAGGTGGATGCGGGCGAGCTCGATCTGCTGCTCGATCAGGTAGAAATTGTCCAGCATCCACTCTTCCGGCGCCGATAGACGCCGCTCGGCGGCATCGGCCGCCAGAAACACCTCGTGCGATTCGCGCAACGCCTCGGCGTTGTCGGCCAGCCGTGGGAGGAGCCGGTTGTAGCCGGGACCGGTGTCGACCGCGTGCTCCCGGGCCAGCTCGCGCGCGAAACGTTTGAGCTGCTCCACACTGAGCAATTCGGCACGCAACGGCGCTGCCGGCGATTTCTCCTCCGACGCCAGCCGACCGGCGTGTCCGGCCGCGGCAACCAGCCAGCCGGACAATCGTTTGACCAACTCAACAATCATGGAGCAAGCGTACAAAAAATCACGGAAATAGGCGAGACATTTTGGCTTCGTCCTTTTGGCGCCGCCCCCTTTGCATCACCCGACGCGCGGGTCAGACTGGCGCGGTGGCGTCGGCCGGTCCGTCCGCAAGTGGTTCCGGCCCCGCTGGATCGCGTTGCGCACCCGGCGCGGAGACGGCGTGGGGGCTGAGGATCTCGGCGAGGAGTTGTTCCAGCGTGGAACTGCTGCCGGCCTGAAGAAACTGTTCGACCCGCGCGGGGCGCTGGATCATCCGTGCCAGGTCGGCCAGGACGGCGAGATGCCGCTCGGGCGGGTCGGAATAGGGGCTGACCCACACGATCAGCATGCGGGCGACGCCGTCGCCGCCGGCCGCGGTCGCGATGGCGCCCGTGGCCAGCAGCAGCAGGGCGTTGTCGGTCTCCGCCGTGTGTGTATGGAGCAGGACGATCCCGGGGGCGAGTTCAATCATCTCGCTCGACAGCAGGTCATGGACGATGTGTGCCGCCGCAGGCGACGCGCCGAGCGCGCGGCTCAGCAGCAGGTGGAGTGCCGCGGCGAGTTCGCCCGTCCAATCGATCAGGGCCGAGCGGGCGCAGCGGGACGCCAGTCCGTCCGGCGACGGGCGCCCGGGTGCGGGTGGCGCCATCGGGGAGGACGGGGAGGCCGGCTCGGCGGCGGTGGCGGGGAACAGCAGCAGGAGATTGTTCCGCGGATAGCGCCGGGCCAGCTGGCTGGGCAGCCGCTCGAGCGCGGTTCCCCAGGCGGCCTGCGTGCGGCGCGCGCTGACGAGGACCAGTAGGTCGTCCTCACGCGGAGGCGGGGTCAGGTCAGCGTAAAGGCTGCTCCACGGCGACCAGCCGACCTCGCGCTTCGCCTCCGGCGAGGCCTCCGCGAGCAGGGCCTGGAGCCGCGTGTGGAGGGAGGGTGATGAGAGGAGGCTGAGACTGGTTCCCGTGCCGCGGGCGAGGATCCGGAGGGTGTGGACAGCCTCGTCGAAACCGGCCTGCTGCTCGACCAGCGGGGGGAAGATCGCCTGGAGGCGGCGCGAGGTTCCCAGCGGATGGATCCAGCGGCCGACGAGGACCGTCTGCTCCGGCGCGCCGGCCAGGACTTGCTCCAGCAGCGAGCGAAAGAGAAGGATGCGGGGTGCGCTCCGGTCGGACCACCCCATGACGATGGTCGAGGCGCGCTGTTCGCGGGCGGCATGGACGATGCCGTGCGCGGCGCTCGGTTCGAGGCGCGAGAGCCCTTCGACCCGGGCGCCGCCCGCGGCGCCGCGCACAATGGCGCTGCCCAGGATCCGGTCCGCGGCGGCGATCGCCGTCTTCTCGTCGGGCCCCTCCTGGATGACATGCAGCGCGCAGATGCCCGCGTCCTCGTCGGGTGCCAGCAGCAGGGCCAGGTCGAGCACGGGGCCGGCGCCGGCGGGGGAACCCACCGCGGCGAGGACGCGGCCGGACCGCGGCGGCCAAACTGGAGGCGTCCGCGCCTGCAGCTCGGCCACCCGCCGGCCGCACCGCTCGGTCATCCAGGGGCCGAGGATGCAGGTGACGAGGATCATCAGGACCGTGCCGTTGAGGATTGCATCGTCGAAAAGCCCGATCGTGCGGCCGACGAGGACGGCGGCGAGCGTGGCCGCCGCCTGGTTGACGCTCAGTCCGAACAGCAGCCCCCCCTCGGCGCTCGAATAGCGCAGTCCCTTGGCGGTGATGCGTGCCGCCAGCCATTTGGTCGCGGTCACGGTCGCGCTCATGTACAGCGCCACGCGCCAGGCGGCCCAGTCGCGGGCGAGGAGCCCGGGATTGACCAGCATGCCGACCTCGAGCAGGAAGAAGGGAATGAACAGGGCATGGCCGACGAACTCCAGACGGTTGCGGAGCACCCCCCGTTCGGGAACGAGCGCGCTGAAAGCCAGCCCCGCGAGAAAGGCGCCGATAATGGCCTCGACGCCGACGAGCAGCGCGGCCACGGCCGCGAGAAAGACGGAGGCGATCACAAACGAGAACTCGGCGGGGCCGTCGGGTTCGGCGCGACGGAAAAACCAGGCGCCCAGGCGCGGCAGGCCCCGCAGGACGGCCGCCACCAAGACCGCCAGCAGCAGAATCTGCCGCAGAAGAAAGCCGGGGGTCAGCCGCGCGACGGTCATCTGGGCAATGACTGCCAGCACGAGCAGGGCCGCCGTGTCGGTCAGCAGCGTGCCGCCGACCGCCGTGACGACGGCACGGTGGCGCGCCAGGCCCAGGCGGGAGGCGATCGGGTGGGGGAGCAGGGTGTGCGAGGCGAACATGCTGGCTAGCAGGATGGCCTGCGGCCAGGTGAAGGCCGGCAGGACGAGTCGGGCGGAGGTGGCGCCCACCATCAAGGGGAGCAGAAACGTGAGCCCGCCAAACACCAGGCTGCCGCGACGGTTGGCGCGGAAATCATCGGCGTTGATTTCCAGACCGGCCAGAAACATCAGGTAGAGCAGCCCGACCGTCCCGAGCAGTTTGAAGGTGGTGTTGTCGGTGAACACACGGAGCCCATGTGGACCGAGGAGGATGCCCGCCGCGATCAGCCCGACCATGCCCGGGACGCGGAGGCGCTCGAAGACAATGGGCGCCAGCAGCAGAATCATCATGACCGCCGCAAAGACGGCCACGGGGTGATCCAGCGCCACCTGTTGAATGGCGAGGATCCACGTTGAACCTATCATTGGCATTCCTTCACCCACTGCCCGGTTCCGCACGGCATGCCTGCCTGCGGGGCTACACGGTGCGCTCGGTGGCCCTCATCGCCAGCACCGACTGGCGGGTCGGAGGCGCGCATTTATATTCGGCCTGCTCCGCATGGTAGATCGCGGTCAACTCCTCGAAGTGGCGCTCGCAGGCTTCGGTCGCCAGCAGGCCGGAGGTGCTGCTCAGCTCGTGGTCGATCAGCGCCCGGAGGAGCAGGATGCGCCAGCGCCACGACGCGCGCGCCTGTGGCGACAGGCGTGCATCGGCGGCGGTCAGCCGCGCGACGGCCTCCCGCGTGTTGCCGACCTCGCCTAGCGCTCCCTGGATGAAGCGGTAGTGGTACCGCAGCGTCCAGTTGATGGCCCAGATGTGGCCGTGGTTGGCCTCCAAAATCCCGATGGCGCGCCAGACCTCGTCCGCCACATCGGGCGAGTATTCGAAGGCAGCGTATTCCTTGACGATCTCCTCGGCGCACCGGTCGGGAGCCCAGTACCACTGCAGACACAGCACCTTGTTGATGTCTTCGTAGATGCCTTCGGAATAGGGCATGCCGCCATCGAGGTGCGCCTTGACCTTCTGCCACAGCTCCCCGAAGCGGTGCGGCAGCGGATTGGCACCGAACCCTCCCCAGGGATGCATATTCCACATGCTGATTTCGGGAAAGTTCAGCAACGGCAGCCCCCCCGGCACGCCCTGGGTGAGTGGGTAGGTCGGATAGGTCGTGTGCGAATCGGCCATGATGTAGTGGCACCAGTCGGGCGGGGTGGCGAAGGCTTCCGCAAGCCCCTGCCATTCGCCCTGGTCGCGGCCGTGGTCGAAGAGCCAGGTGCTGAGGATCGTCCGGATGCCGGGGAAGCGCGCGCGGGCCCGTTCGGCCTTGGCCCGGGCAATCTTGAGATAGCCGTTGGCACCCCACGGTTTGCAGGCCGCGCAGGCGCACCCGCCCTGGTCGTAGGGCCCCAGCGCCAGGTAATCGGGATGGACCTCGGCGAAGATCTCCAGCTCTTCGTCGAACCAGCGGAGCATCTGCTCCATCGCACCTGGCCGGTTGGGGCAGAGCTCGACGTGGTAGACGGCGCGTCCGGTCTGGTAGTCGGCGCGCAGCTCCGACGGACTGCCCGCGTAGGCCTCGTTGCCGAGGCAGGTCAGTCCGACGTCCAGTCCAATGGCCTTGGCGGCGTGCAGGATGCGCTTCAGACGCTCCTGCATGGCCACCGCCGCCGGCTCGCGGGCATGCAGGTAGTGGTGCATGTCGTACCAGACGATGATCGTGTTGGTTCCCCACAACGCGAGGTCCTCGACATAGTCCACCACCTTCTGGATCGGGGCCTGCTGGTAGAAATTGCTGAAATGGGTGGCCAGGTAGACCGCGCGCCAGGGCTTGGCCGGCGCGGACGCCCCCCGCCAGGTTCCCGGTGTGAACCCTGCCGCCTCATAGCGGGACGTGCGGAGCCACCGTCCCACGCCGTACAGGATACCGCGGTCGTCGTGCCCGGTGATCCGGACGCCCCGGTCGTCCATCGGCGTCACGGCGTACGACTCGGAGCTCAACCCGCTGTCGATGCCCAGTTCGATGGTGTAGTCCGGGTGCACCATTCCCACCTCGACCGTGGCGGAACAGCGGGATTCAATCTGCCGCTTCAGCACGGCGACGACCCGGTCGATCACCGGACTGGCGTTCGCGGGACGTTTGACGGCGATGCGTGTGATCATGGGCGGTCCTTTCGGAGGAATGGGCGTCGAGGTCAGGCGCGCCTAACGCGACAATCGTCGGCGCTCCTCAAGGTAGGCACGGACGAAGGTGTCGGCCGGTTCGTCGGTGCGGCAGATGCGGTAGTCGACCTTCAGCTCGGCGCAGGCGTTGCGGTAGGTGTCGAGAAACGCCCCGAAGGCCTTGGCATAGGCTGCGGCCAGCGCGCGGGGG
>JAAYZJ010000261.1 GCA_012514915.1 Lentisphaerota bacterium
CTACAGCGGCGGCGTGAACCTGCCGTGGATGGAGAGCGCGACCGACCTCTACGGCAATCCGCGCCGTTTCAGCGCCCACGTCGACATCGGCTGCTTCGAGCTCCAGCAGGGAGCCGGGACGTATCTGCTGCTGCGGTAGCCAAGGTACATGGACCACAGCAGCCTGAGGATCGGTGAACCGGTTCCGGCTCACGAGGCACATGCAAATAGGGCATGGGCCGGCGAACGTCCCGCCGGGGATCTGTCTGCCGACAGTCAGGCGGCGGTCTCCACGTTCCGGCTCTCCGTTCACATCGCATGCGCCTGGAGCCTGGAGCCCGCAGTCTCTGCGGGTCTTGTTTGACAGGATGACAGGATTTTCAAGAATGGTGCTTCCCCTACAGCGGTCGGGACAAAGCCCGACCCTCCAGGAATCATGCAAATGTGCCGGGGAAGGTTGAAGCGGGTCGCGTGTATAGCGCCCCTTCGTCCTCGTCCTCGACCGATGCTGCCGGAACCGCCGGAACCGTTCACCTTATCTTCGGCTCGGCAGGGATCCTGCTTCGCCAAGGCTGCACAGGGCAAGCGGCTCGCACTACTCACCACTCACCACCCACCACTCACCACTCACCACCCACCACTCACCTCTGCGTTAAATTCTTCGAGGACGAGGACGGGGACGAGCGGAACCACTTGCTACTCACGGCTTCGCCGCCGGATCCGAGTCGTCGCCGACGCGGAAGGCGCCGAGGGGCAGGCCGGCCTCGTTGAACAGGCTGGCCTCGGCGAGCGGTACCCACATGAAGCGCAGCTTCGCGGGCGCGGGCACCTTCTCGGAGAAGACCTCGATCACGCTGTCCTTGGTCTCCGCTTCCGCCGGCACATAGGCGCCATCCGCGCCCGCGATCTCGAACGCGGGCTTGCGCTCGTTGGTCTGGAACTGCTCGACGTGTTTGAACTCAAGCACATATCTTCCGTTGACAACCTTCGCAGACTTCAGTCTGGGCGAGTCAGCCTTGACGTCGGTCTTGCCGTAGGTGCGGCTGAGCGCCAGCAGGGCGAGCCGACGCCCCACCTGGGTCTTGTCCGCCGGATGGATGTCCTTGAGATCGCCGACATCGTTGATGACGGCCATGCCGACCGACTTCCCGTTGGCGTCGGCGAACGTCTGCTGGGCTTCCCAGAGCGCGGGCAGCTTGTAGCCACCAAGCTTGTACGGCGCAAGCTGCACGAAGAAGAACGGCATCTCCGGATTCTGGAAGTCGAGGCGCCAGCCGTTCAGCAGGGCCTGCATCTTGTCCGCGTAGACGGCGCCGTCATTGATGTTCTGGCAGCCCTGGTACCAGATCGCGCCGCGGATCGCCATCGGGGTCAGCGGGTAGACCAGGCCGTTGTACAGCATGGTCGTCTTCGGCGGCCAGACGCTGACGGCGAGTTCCTTCGGATAGGCCGGCGGCGCGGGAAGGTGGGGATTCTCCGGCGGCACCGGCAGCGCGTCGGCGGCCAGCGCCTCGTCAAATTTCTTCATCCAGTCGGCGAACTCCGTCTTCACTTTCGCGACCAGTTCCTGATACTCCTTCCGATGGGGCAGCGTCGCGTTGACGGCATACGCGAGCTCCTTGAGCGACGGGATCTTGTCCAGACCGGTCGGCGACATCCAGTTCTCAATGGTCGTGCCGCCGCAGGTGGCCGCGAGCAGGCCGACGGGGATCCCGAGCGTCTCCTGCAGTTCCTTGCCGAAGAAATACGCCGTCGCCGGATAGACGAGGATGCTCTCCTCGGTCGCCGGTTTCCAGGCGATCTTGAACTGATAATCGCGGAACGGCCGGATCCTCGATTCAATCGGCACCAGATTGGCGAGGCGGATCAGGGGGTTGGTGCCCTTCTGCGCCCATTCGGCTCCATTGACCTGCCGGAACTTGGGGTTGTTGCCCCACATCGGCATCTCCATGTTGGACTGGCCGCAGCAGACCCAGACTTCGCCGACGAGCACGTCCTTCACCTCGATGGCTTCGTCCTGAGTAGCAGCCTTCAGTATCCGGTTCTCCGTGCTGGCCGGCATCGGTGCCAGCTTGACGATCCAGTTGCCGGACTTGTCCGCCTGGGTCTCGACCTGTTGCCCGGCGAACGTCACCGTCACGGTCTCGTCCGGCTCGGCCTGGCCCCAGATCCTCGTCTGCGCGTCCCGCTGCAGCACCAGGTTGTCCGAAAAGACCGGGGCGAGCCGCAACTCGGCCATCACGGTTCCGGCGCCCATCAGCCCGGCCGCCGCTGCGGCGGCCATGGCCCGGTAGCCTCTGCCCTTCATCGGTCTTGTCGTCATCATGTTCTTTCTGGCCTCGATTCGCATTCAAGTGTGAGTCCGGTGAACACATAGGTGCCCGGGCGCGCGAGGATCCTGCCGCCATCGCGCGTGATCCCCTCCGGCAGCACCGGGGGTATGGCTGCGGGGAAGACGATCTCCGCCGTGGTGTTGCACGGCACCGTGAAGCGCCAGTCAACCGTGCCGCCGTGCCGTTTCCAGGCGGACTCGATCATGCCGTAGGGCGAGAGGAACGACGCCTCCGCGTGCGTGAGCGTGCCGCCCGGGCGCGGCGCGAGACGGAAGCGCTTCCAGGCGGGCAGCGTCACGGTCGCCGAGGCGGCCGCGTTCGATGCCGACGCCCGCGGCTACGGCTGGACGACGTACTACGGCGAGCTGCCGTACTTCGTGCGGGCCTTCGCCGGCAGCAGCACGATCCCATCAACCAAGAGCTGCTGCTACGCCCCCGGCGGGGGCGGCGGCGACGGCCAGAACGACCGCGGCGCCGGCTATGGCGGACTGGGCGATCGCGGTGGCTGGCTCGCCGGCCGTGTCTACGGCTACCGCTACGCGC
>JAAYZJ010000262.1 GCA_012514915.1 Lentisphaerota bacterium
GTCGATCTGCCCTATGCGGGCAACCGGTTTGCCATGCTGGTGCTGCTGCCCGCGCCGGGTCAGCCGGTCGCGGGCGTTGTCCAGTCGCTGTCGGAGAAAGGGCTGGGAGTCTGGGAGGCCAACCTCGCGGAGCGTGAGGTCACGCTCTTCCTGCCCCGCTTCACCTGCACCTGGTCGCGCGAATGCACGCAGACGCTCCAGGCGCTGGGCATGACCGCACTCTTCGATGCCGCCGCGGCCGACCTGTCGGGCCTAGCCGGCCAGCCGGGCGAACTGGTCGTCTCGGCCGTGGTCCACAAGGCCTTTATCGAGGTCGCCGAGGAGGGCACCGAGGCGGCCGCGGCCACGGGCGTGGTCATGAAGATCACGGCGTTCCGCCCGCCGGGGCCGCCGGTGGTGTTCCGTGCGGATCGTCCCTTCATCTACCTGATCCGCGAACGAGCCTCGGGTTGCGTGCTGTTTGCCGGGGTGGTGAACAAGCCGTAGGCGGTGACTGGGGGCAGGGGCCCGACGCGTCCGAGAACCTTGGCCGTGCCTGTCCCCGTCGCGCCCCCTCCGGCGTCGCCTACTGCCGGCCCAGCACGATGTGCAGCAGAATGCCCAGGAAGTGGAGCAGGCTTCCCGCCAGGACGAAGAGATGCCAGACGGCGTGGGTGAACCTCGGCTGCTTCCAGGCATAGAAGATGATGCCCAGCGAATAACAGGCGCCTCCCAGCGCAATCCAGCGAAAGCCCCGCGGCCCGAGAAACTGCCACATGGGCTTGATCGCGACGAGCACCAGCCAGCCCATCGCCAGGTAGGTCAGCGTCGAGAGGATGCGGTAGCGGTGGATGAAGCACGCCTGGAAGACGATGCCGGCCAGGGCCAGTGCCCAGATGACCCCGAACAGGCTCCAGCCCCAGCCGGGCGCCTGCGAGGTGAGGGCGAGCGTGATCGGCGTGTAGGTGCCGGCGATCAGCAGGTAGATGGTGGCATGGTCGCAGATGTTCCAGATGTGCTTCGCCCGGCCGGGCGGCAGACTGTGGTACAGGGTCGAGGAGAGGTAGAGAAGACAGAGCGTCGCGCCGTAGACGGCCACGCTCGTGATGATCATCGGCGTGCTGTACCGCACGGCGAAGACCACGCCGACGGTCAGACAGGCCACGCTCAGCATCAGGCCGGCGCCATGCGTGACGGCGTTGGCGATCTCTTCGTGCGCGGTCTGCGCTCGCGGCGCGCCGGAACGTGCGCGGGCGGGACCGGTTGGAACGGTATCCGCCGGAGACGGCTGATTGATCATGCTGGAAGCTTACCGGAAGGGGGCCGGCGATAGAAGGAGAAAAGTTCGGGAGTTCGGGAGATGGGGGCGGTTCGATGTCGGTGCAGATGGCTGGGGTCGATAGTTGTCGATGGTCGTCGGCTGTAGTCGTGAACCGGAAGGGTGGGCTGCGGCCGGTACACGGGGCTAGAGCCCCTTGGTGACTTCCGCCTGCAGGCGGGACTCCGACGCGACTGCCGACAGGCAAGAATGCCT
Organism: Lentisphaerota bacterium; assembly: GCA_012514915.1. GTDB lineage: Bacteria > Verrucomicrobiota > Kiritimatiellia > RFP12 > JAAYLN01 > JAAYLN01. The sequence goes on from JAAYZJ010000262.1 coordinate 1,514, forward strand.
GTCCTACCTTGAGGCGCACGCACGGTGAGCCGTTCAATCGTCTTCTCCGTCGCGCGGCATGCTGGTATAATCCCGGCGTTCATTACCCGGGTTGGCGGATCCGCCGTCGGCCGGCCGCGCACGAAGGCGTTCGATCCACGATGAAAACGATTCACCTTGCCGCCCAGTATTTTTTGAACCATCGACTGCGGATCGACGAGGTCCGACAGCAGGTCCGCGAGCTGGCCGAGGCGGGCTACGAGTGTGTCTACCCGCATGCCCGGGCCGGCCTGCTGACCCCCTACCTCTCCGAGCACTGGTTCCGGGCCGTCGAGACGATCATCGACGAGGCGGGTCGGCGGGGCATGGCCGTCGCCATCTGGGACGAGGACTACTTTCCCTCGCCCGATGCCGGCAACCGCGTGGTCTGGGAGCATCCCGAGTGGCGGGCCAGGCAGCTCCTGTTCACCACCGTCCGCGCGCCGGCCGGCAAGCCCGTGGAGCTCGTGTTCGAGCCCGCCGCCACCGTGCTGCGCTGTTTCGCGGTCGCGGACGATGGCACGGTCAGCGACATCACCGCTTTCACCGGCTCGATCAAGCGCAACTGGGGCCCGCGCCGCTATCAGGCGTCGGCCTATTCAATCAGCCGCAAGATCGAGGCGCCGCACCGGCGCACCGGGCTGGCGGAACGGCGTTTCAGCCTGATGTGGGAGGCACCGCCGGCGGGTGATTGCACGATCGTCGCCGTGCAGGTCGCGGCGGCCGGCGATGGCGGCCACAACTGCGACATCCTCAACCCCGACGCCATCGACGCCTTTCTCGGCTACACGCATGAAGCGTACCGGCGGCGCCTGGGCGGCGACTTCGCGCAGCGGATGGTCGCCTCGTTCCTCGACGAGCCGGCGCCGTGCGGCGAGTTTCCCTGGACCGGTGCGTTCGCCGCGACGTTCCGCGAGATGCACGGCTATGATCTGCTGCCGCAGCTCGCCCACCTGGCCATCGACATCGATGCGCGGTCGCCCGTCATCCGGCATCACTACCGGCTGACGCAGGGGCA
>JAAYZJ010000263.1 GCA_012514915.1 Lentisphaerota bacterium
CCGCGGAAACCGCGGGTTATCAGGGCTGGAGGGACGACCTCCGTGTCGTCCGCCTCGGTTCTGCAGACGCAGGTAGGGCGCGCCGTCCTTGTCATGCCTCCCGAGGGGGGGCCGGCGAGCCGCGCGCAGGGCGCCGTGTGGAAATTCTCGTGCGTCGCGCCGGGATCGAGCGGCAACAATATATTTCGTCTTCATTCGTTATTGATACAACCCGGCCGTCGCGGTGATTGGCCCGTCCGGCCGTTCCGACGCGGGTTGACATCAACAAGGTTGAAGCGTATGAACAGCACGAAAATCGCGGTTGTCGGTTTGATGGCGGGGCTGCTGGGCGCGGCCGGACTGCATGCCGGCGAGGCCGGGGTGCCGGCGGAGAAGCAGGCCACCAAGGCTAAGGTGGAGAAAGCGGCCCCGTTCGCGGGCGCTGACGCCAATGCCGACGGCATGCTATCGCTCGATGAATTCAAGCAGATGGATGCCAAACGGCAGGAGATGCGGAAGGCCAAGATGGGCGACAAGTATGATCCTGCCAAGGCCGCCAAGATGCCGAGCGCCGACGCGCGATTCAAGAAACTCGACGCCAACGCGGACGGGCTGCTGACCAAGGAAGAAATGACGGCGGCGCGCGCGCGCCCTGACAAGAAGGCGCGTCAGCCGAAGGTGAAGGACGGGGCCGCCGTCGCCGAGTGACCGCGTGATTTCCTTGTCCGCCTAGCGAGGCCCGGCGGGAGCACGGTCTCCCCCGGGCACTTTCTTTGCCGATAGTTGACGGCGTGCTGGACGTTGCCAGGCTCCAGGGCTGCTGTCAGGCGCTCTGCGGGGTGATGATGCACATCCAATCGGCCTCGACCGCCAAATCTCCGCCCACATAGCCGCGCCCCCGCTGTCGCATCATCTTGCCGGTGAGCCGCACGGTCACGACCTCGAACCGGACGGTCTCGCCAGGAACCACCTGCCGCCGAAACTTGACGTCCTTCACGGTGGCCAGGAAGAAGTGGTACTTATAGGGGATCGATCCCGCCTGGACGAGGCCGGCCCCGCCGCATTGCGCCATCGACTCGACGAGTATGACGCCGGGCACGACCGGGTACTTGGGAAAGTGCCCGGGGAAGAAGAACTCGTCGGGTCCGAAGCAATGGGAACCGACGATGACGCCGTCCTCGCGCGTCATGATGTCATCGACGAACAGGAAGGGGCGGCGGTGTGGAATCAGCGTGGTGATGTCGGTGCTCATGGCCGGAACCTCCTGATGACGACGACGGCATTGTGCCCGCCGAAACCGAGCGAACCAGAGGCGGCCACGTCGATGTCGCCGTCCACGCCATGATTCGGCACGTAGTCGAGATCACATCCCCCCTCCACGTCCTGGTTGTCGAGATTGATCGTCGGGGGGTAGAAGCCGTCCCGGATCGCGAGGACGCAGGCCAGGGCTTCGACGGCGCCCGCGGCGGCGATCAGGTGGCCGGTCATGCTCTTGGTGCTGGAGACCTTCATGCGGCGCGCATGGTCGCCGAAGGCCTGCTTGATCATCGTGGTTTCGAGCGGGTCGTTGAGGGGCGTGGAGGTGCCATGCGCATTGTAGTACTGCACGGCATCCCGCGCCACGCCGGCATCCTCGAGCGCGAGGGTGATCGCGCGCGCGCCGCCGGCTCCCTCGGGATCGGGGGCCGTGAGATGGTAGGCGTCGCAGGAGACGCCGTAGCCGGCCAGTTCCGCATAGATCCGGGCGCCGCGCGCCTGGGCGTGCTCCAGCGATTCGAGGATCAGGATGCCGGCCCCCTCGCCCATGACAAAACCGTCGCGATCCCGGTCGAACGGGCGGCTGGCCTTCGCGGGCGAGTCGTTGAAGCCGGACGAGAGCGCGCGGATGATCTGGAACCCGCCGATGCCAAAACCGGTGATTGCCGACTCGGTTCCCCCCGACACACAGACCTCGCACCGGCCGGCGCGGATCATGTCAAGGGCCGCGCCCAGCGCGTCGGTGCCCGAAGCGCAGGCCGTCACGCTTGTCAAGGCAAACCCCTTGATGCCATAGGCCATGGCGATGTTGCCGGCCGCCTCGTTGGAGATGATCTGCGGCACAGTCAGCGGCAGAATGCGCCGCGGTCCATGCGCCAGATACTTGGCCATCGATTCCTCGATGATCTCATATCCTCCGATGCCGTTGCCGATATAGATGCCCGTCCGCTCGGGATTGATCGTCTCGCGGCTCAGCCCCGCGTCCTGCATCGCCTGGGCCGTCGCGGCCACGGCATACTGCGTGAAGCGCGCCATCTTGCGCGCCGCCTTGGGTTCGATCCAGCGTTCAGGCTCGAAGTTTTTGACTTCGGCCGCAATCTTGACGTCCAGCGCCGCGGCGTCGAAGCGCGTGATGGCCCCTACCCCGCTCCGCCCCTGCCGAATCCCCTCCCAAAAGGCCGGCACATCATTGCCTAGCGGGTTGACGGTTCCCAGGCCGGTAATGACCACTCGCCTTGTCGTGTTCATGCGTCCATTCTCCATGAAAGATGATCTTTCTAATCCCGGTCACCAGCGGATGAGGGCGCCTGCGGAGGTAAGGCCGCTGCCGAACCCGACCACGGCGACCAGATCGCCGCGTGCCAGCCCACCCTGGGCTTCCAGTTCATACAACGCGATCGGAATCGAGGCACTCGACGTGTTGGCGCGTTGTTCGAGGTTCATGAAGAAACGGGACTCTGGAATCCGCATCTGGTTGGCGGCCGCCGAAATGATGCGTCCGTTGGCCTGGTGCGGCACAATCCACTTGACATCGTCCATGGTGATGCCGGCCTCGTCGACGAGGCTCTGCAGGATTTCGGGGAGGATCTTGACCGCGAAGGCATAGACCTTCTTGCCCTTCATCTCGAGCACCGGCGGCTTCCGGTTGGCCATATGTCCCGCCTGGTAGGGGTGGGCGCTGCCGCCATCCCGGACGACGATGTATTCCCAGCCCGAACCGTCGGCCTTCAGCCTGGCGTTCAGAATCCCCTGGTCGGAGTCATCCGAGCATTCCAGCAGCGCCGCGCCGGCCCCGTCCCCGAAAAGGACGCAGGTATTGCGGTCGGACCAGTCGGTGATGCGGGAGAGCGCCTCGGAACTGACGACCAGCGCCCGCCGCGCCTGCCCGGTCAGCATCAGTCCCTTGGCCACGCTCAGGCCGTAGACGAAGCCCGAGCAGGCCGCCGCGAGATCGAAGGCCATCGCGTTGACGGCGCCGATCTTGTCCTGCACCAGGCAGGCCGTCGATGGGCAGCCGATGTAGTCGGGCGTGGTGGTCGACAGCACGATCAGATCGATGCTGGCGGGATCAACATTCGCCCGCACCAGCGCCTCGCGCGCCGCGGCGGCGCCCAGATCGGAGTTGGTCTGATCGTCGTCGATCATGTGGCGCCAGCCGATCCCCGTGTGAGAGCGGATCCATTCATCGGAGGTATCGACGTGCAACTGGCGCGCCAACTCCTCGTTCGGTACGCGGCGCTTGGGCAAGCTAATGCCCAGCGACCGGATGACAACACTCTTGGCCATAAAATCCCTCATGACTTGTCTACCTGTGTAATGGGCGGCGACTAGCACCGGCCCCCGATGTCCCGCCGGCCCTGTCAGCCGGCCGGGACCCACCGGGCTCATCCCGGCACGGCGGCATCCCCGAAACCGGGACAACCGCGAATTCCGTGATTTTATCCGATCGGGCGGCCGCTGACAACCCATTGTCGCACCCCCTTGCCACCCTTGGTGCACCGGGCCCATCGACCGTGCATGGTGGACTGCGGGGGCGCCCATCAGCGCGAGCGGCGGCGGGGCCGACCGCCGGGGGTCTTTTCGAGGGCGTCTCCCAGGGTGTTGATCAGGGGTGAGGAGACCGCGTCGACGGTGGGACGCTGCTGGACGAGCACGGGGCCATCGGCGTCGGATCGGATGATGCTGGTCATCAGGACATCGCGCGAGGCCTGCTGAAACACGGAGATCGTCGCCTCGTCGACCTGCTTGAGCTCGGGCTTGGCGACGCGCACGATGGGGCCGAGTGCGAGCGTCGTCCAGGTCAAGTTGTCGGGCTGGTCGACGACGCGTAGGAAGGCATCCTCGCGGTCGTTGCGCGCCCAGTAGACCAGCGTGAACGCGCGCTCGACGATCCTGGAGCCCCGGACCACCTGCACCAGACGGGCGAGCTCGATGCCCGGCACGATGTCGAAAACCCGTTGATCCGAGGCATAGCGCCGGTTGTTGTGGAGCAGCACGACATTGAAGTAGTAGCGCCCCGCCTCCAGCAGCGGGTACCATTCTCCGAGATCGACCGTGACCGCGAGCACCTCGCCGTTCTCGAGGTCCACTTCCCCCAGGATCGGTTCCGGCCGCAGGACGGGGAGAGTTTCATGGGGGTTGCGGCGGATTTCCATGAAAATCCGGTTGTCCCGGAAGGCCTCGTGATCCCCAATAACGATCGGTTGGGCGCCGTGATTCGCGAGCGACACCCGAACCATCAGGGGTTCGCCGATGACATACGACGCGAATTCGGGGCGGGCATCGAGCGCGACCAGCTGGGCCGAGGCCCAGGGCGCGGCCAGCACCGGCAGCCAGGCCAGGCACCGGATCCAGCGTGAGCGCGGGTTGGCCACGCCTGCAAGCGGATGAAGACGGAAAGTCGGCATAGCGGCATCTCCAGGGGTGGAATCCGTCAGGACGGAGGGGGGCTCCACCGTTCAACCCCCTCCAGCAACAAGTGAATCAGCAACTGGTGCGCCTCCTGGATGCGCTCGGTGGCCGTTCCGGCCACGCAGATCTCGACATCGCCCCGGTCGGCGAGCGCACCGCCGTCGCGGCCGAGGAGCAGCAGCACCTTCATCCCGCGGGCACGGGCGGCCTGAAGGGCCCGGTCGAGATTGGCGGCCCGCCCGCTCGTCGAGAACAGGACGAGCAGGTCACCCGGGCAGCCCAACCCCTCGACCTGCCGGCTGAAGACGAAGTCGAATCCGAAATCGTTGCCGATGCAGGTCAGGGCGGTGCCGTCGGCCGTCAGGGCGACGGCTGGGAAGGCACGCCGGTTGCCGCGGAAGCGTCCGATCAACTCCTCGGCGAAGTGCATGGCGTCGGCGGCGCTGCCGCCGTTGCCGGCCGCCAGCACCTTGCCGCCCGCCTGCAGCGTGGATGTCAGCAGGTCGATCGCCGCCGCGATGCGGGGCCCCTGTCGCCGCAGGGTTTCCAGCGTGGCCTGCAAGTCGACCACGCAGCGGTCGATCCAGATCCATGAGCCGTTCTTCATGATAACCCTCCCGTCTCGCCGGCGTTCGCGCCGGCCGAACCGGCGGGCACCATCGCCCGCTCGCCCCAGTACCATTCACGCAGCCAGACGCCGTGCTCGCGCGCGGCGGCCACAATGGACTCGCGCCGTTCCGGCGCCAACTGCGTGGTCACGACGATGCCGTCGATCTGGTACCGCTTGATCAAAACGGACAGTTCCGAGGGCTGTCCCAGGACGGGGTAGCCATGGATCACGCGGCCGTTCAGCGAGACGTTGTCGTCGATGATCCCCACGATGGACTGCGTGGTCCAGGTCTTGGAAAAATTGAAGACCTGCCGATAGCAGGCGAAGGTCCGGCCGGCGCCATAGGCCAGAATCTGCTCGGCTCGCTCCTTGCCGCGGAGCCGCTCACTTTCGATCATCATGAGTCCGTCGCCGATCATCTCGCGGATCATCCGCCCCCCCACCAGAGGAAAGGGGAGGCTCAGGAGAAAGACGACCGCCTGCCGCCACCAGCCGGCGAACCGCAGGCCAAACAGGATCACGGTGATGCAGCCGACCAACCAGCCGACGACGAGCGCCAGCACGAGGATCGTGTAGTCGCGGATCCGGGCATGATGCCAGGAGCGCTGATAGGTCCTGGTCAGCGACAGGGTGATGATGATCGGCACGATAAAGAGCGGCATGGGCAGCAGCAGGTGCAACCGGGTGGCGGGAATGGCGACCAGCCGGTTGCTGAGCCCCCAGCAGATCGCCATGGCGACCAGATCCCCCATCAGATAGAGTGGCATGATCAGGCGGTTCAGGCGGGGGGTCCGCGCCACGTGGAGCAGTGCGCGCCCCGTGTCCCAGAGTTCCACCTTGGTCAGGTGGCGCGACAGCACGAGCGCGACGGTCAGAAACCCCAGCAGGACGATGCCGGTCGCCCGGTTCTGGAAAAACGAGGCGAAAACGGCGGTCACGACCATCAAGCCGCTGACGCCGTACAGCATCCAGGCGGCGTGCCGCTGGCTGATGCCCATCGCCAGCACGCGGTGGTGGAGGTGTTCCTTGTCGGGCTGCATGACCCGGATCGAGCGGCCGCCTGCATCCACCAGACTCGGAAGGGCCGACCGGACCGCGCGTCGCCAAATGGCCAGCACGGTGTCGAAGAGCGGCACCCCCATGACCAGCAGCGGAACGCCGACCGACGCGAGAAATTCCGACTTGCCCCCGGTGAAGAGCGGCAGGGTGGCCAGGACCAGCCCCAGGAACATGCTGCCCGAGTCACCCAGGAAAATGGTGGCCGGATGGAAATTATAGCGGAGGAAACCCAGGCAGGCGCCGCTGAGGGCGATGAGCGGCAGCGCTTCGGCGGCGGCGTGGCGCGTCACCATGCAGACGGCCAGTCCGAGGGCGCCGATGAGCGCCAGGCCGGAGGCCAGGCCGTCCATGCCGTCGATCAGGTTGAAGGCGTTGATGATGGCGATATACCAGATCAACGTCAACCCGTAGTCGACCACGCCAGGCATGGTGAACCAGAAGAGCTGCCCCACGCGCGCACCCGCGCCGAAAAGGAGCGAGGCGACGACAATCTGCCCCGCGAGCTTGAGCCAGGGGCGCAGGGAAAACGCGTCGTCCAGCAGGCCGACGATCAGCAGCCCGAACGAGGCGATGAAGAAGAACAAATGCCACTCGGCGCCCAGGGTGCGCAGCAGCGGCCCCTCGGTCAACCAGGCGGTGGCGGCCAGGCTGACGTGAAACGCGATGAACACGGCGACCCCGCCGCCGCGGGGGATCGGGACGATGTTGATGCGGCGGGCATTGGGCTGGTCGACCATGCCGGCCCGCACGGCGCACCACCTGACCGCCGGCGTCAGGAGCCAGGCCAGCACCAGGCTGATGCCGAACGTCAGGGCAAACCGAAGCAGATAATAGTCAAGCAGGTCTCTCATGGCGCACGCTTCATCTCGGACAACACGGGGGCACCCTTGCGCAAGGCGGGGTAGAGAACCTCCAGAAAAGCCTCAAGTTCCCGCAAGCGGTCCGGTTCGCTGAAGGGCGGTTCGGCGGCGACGACCACCATGGCCCAGCGGGTCACACGGTTGAACAGCGCCCGATCGCGGATGCTGACGAGCATGCGGACCACATGCGAGGCGGTCGCATGGTGCGCACTGACGAAAAAGTAGACCTGGCCCATCGTGCGGTTTCGGCCGGCCACGGTCCGCCGCAGATCGACGAGCGTGACGGGGAGCCTGCCGGACGGGGTGGCCGCGAGATCGATCCGGCGCGTCCGCTCGATCGAGAACCCCTGTGCCGGCAGGCACAATTCGGGGCGGTGGATGCTCTGGCGCGAGGCGCCATTGATCACGACCGACACGCGGTAGAGACGGCCGTACGCATCGTAATAGTTTCCCTTGAGAAACCCCGTGTCGGCCGGCAGCACCGTCCGCTCACCCAGCGAGACCTCGTCCAGCGCCCCGCCGCAGTCGGGACACGCGGCGGGGCGGCCGGTTTCCGGCACCACGGCCAGATCCTCGAAAATCCCGCGGCACTGCTCGTTCTGGCAGAACCAGGGGCGCGCCAGGCGAAAGCCCGGCAGGTCCCCCAGGCGCGCCGCCAGAAAGTCGGGGGGTTCCAGGATCGGCGCCGGCAACCGCTGCCGGGCCAGCAGCATGCCGGCCAGCACCAGGAGCGGCAGTAACGGCGCCACCGCGCGCCACGCGCCGACGGTCGTCGGCACCGACTGCGCCGGGGACGGCGGCGACGCCGCGGCGCCCGGCGTTCCCTTCCCGGATCCGATCCGTGCGATCCAGGCACCGGCCTGCATCATGAGCAGCGTCCCGACGATGAAGACCAGATAGCCGGAATAGTCGTGGTAGAAGCCCGTGCCCGCCTGCTGACCGAAGAACCGGGCCACCAGCGCGATGGTGAAAATGCGCGCCATGTTGCCCACCACGGCCAGCGGCAGGGCGCAGACGAAGAGAAGCCACTTCCGCCACAGGGCGCGCTGGGTCAGGTAGGCGTAGCCTGCCGTGAGGGCCGACAGGGCGAAGATCGAGCGGAGGCCGCTGCACGGATCGGCCACATCGAGCGCGAACCCCTCGCCCGTCAGACAATGCAGCCCCGTGCCGACCCGCGCGACAGGGATGCCGATTCCGTTGAGCAAAACCGAGGAGAAGAGGGCCGTCAGCATGCGCAGGCGGATGGTGAAGAAGCCCAGGAAACCGAGCGGAACCGTGAAAACCAGAAAGCAGACGGGAAAGAGAATGACGCGGGCGAAGGCCCGCCCCAGGAACGCGCAGGGGAGGGCCCACAGCAGGCCGTACACGGCAACCTGGGTGACGCGCGGCTGATCGCCCCGCTCCCCCAGCCACACCAGCGCCAGCAGCGGCAGCGCCGCCCAGACACCCGTCCACGAGGGTCGACCGACGGATGCCAGCAGCCGGCCGCGTTGCCGCCAGAGGAGATAGAGGCTGAACAGCGGGACGAGCCAGCCATGGCCCATGTCCTCGCCCGGCTCGCGGAAAACGAACCGCAGCCACCCCAGCATCGGACGGCTCAAAAGATAGAGTCCGAACAACGCCAGCGCGAGTCCGGCCCACTGGAGGCGGGGCATCCAGCGGTCGGCGCGGGGGGCGCGCGTGGAGGCAAGAGTCGTCATTTGAGTGTGGCTAATGATAACCGGTGCCGGGGCGGGCGACAAGTCTGCGCTGTGCATTGCGCAATCCGCGGCACTCTGGCATAATCACGGCCATGAAGATGCCGCTTTCGGGTTTGACGATCTGCCTCGTGTTCGCTCTGCTGGTTGCTTGCGCGCCGGCTGCCACCCTGACGGTCGCCAAAGGGGCCGGGACGGGCAAGGAGAGCCTCTCGCTGGCCGACCTGCAGTCATCGGGCGAGTGGGGCCAGCTGTTTGCCCTGACCCTGAAGGGCGACCTCGAGCGGTCCGGCTGGTTTGTTGTCGGCACCGGCAAGTACGAGACGCTGCGCGTGAGCGGCGCCGCCCAGGGCGGTCCCGGCGGCCTGCGGACGCAGATCGAGGTGGTCTGGCCCGGGGGACGGTTCGCCTGGGCCGAGGTCTCGCGCGATCCGCGGGAGGTCCGCTGGCAGGCCCATCGCCTCAACGACGAGATCATCCGGCGCGTCCTGGGCAAGACCGGCATGGCGGCCACGCGCCTCGCGATGATCGGCAAGCACGACGGGAGCGACATCTACCTGTGCGATTCCGACGGGACGGGCCTGGTGCGTCTGACACAGGATCGCGTGACGTGCCTCTCCCCCTACTGGCACCCCACCGGCAGCCATCTTTTCTATACCACTTTTCTCCGCGGGTTTCCCTGTATCTACCGCGTGCCGACCGCCGGCGGATCCCGCACGCCGCTGGCGCAGTTCACCGGGCTGAACACGGGCGGGGCCGTTTCGCCCGACCAGAAGCTGATGGCGCTGATTCTCTCCCTGCCTGGCAATCCCGAACTCTACATCCTCAACCTCGAGACACGCCGCCTGACCCGCCTGACCCAGACCCCGCGCGCCGCCGAGGCGAGCCCATGCTGGTCGCCCGACGGCCAGTCGATCGCCTACGTCAGCGACGCCAGCGGCAGCCCCCAGATCTACGTGATGGATGCGCAGACCAAGCGGCCCCGGCGGCTGACGATGCAGGGGCGCGAGAATGTGGCGCCCACCTGGGGCCCTGACGGACGCATCGCCTTCAGCACGCGCCAGAACGGCTACCAGATCGCCGTGATCGACCCCGCCACCGGTGCGGGTACCGTCTTGACCAGCGGTCCCGACCACGAGGATCCCTCCTGGGCGCCCGACGGTCGCCACATCATCTGCAGCCGGAGCGAGGGACGCGGCCGCTCGACACTCTTGGTTCTTGACACCGAAGACCGGACTCAAGTACCTTTATTCACACGCGACGGGCACTGGGTTTCGCCCGAGTGGTCGACTCGGCTCGCCAAGTAATGACCCGTTCTCGAATGCTTAACCTGGAGTGAACATGCGCACAGTAGTTCTTGTCACAACCGCCCTGCTGCTCGGCACGCTGCTGGGAACCGGATGCCGAAGCCGCACCACGCCGCGGGATGGCCTGTCCGGTGATGGTGGCGACACGGTCATTCCTGAATTGTACGGCGAGGACGGCATTCCGCTCGATGGCCAGCCGTTCGACCTGACCCGCCAGCGCCTGGAGGGAACCGCATTCGAGCCCGTCTACTTCGGCTACGACTCCTTCCAACTGGCGCCCGAGGAGGTCGCCAAGATCGAGCGCATCGCCGACTACCTCAACCGCAACAGCCGCACCGTGCTGATCATCGAGGGGCATTGCGACGAGCGCGGCAGCAACGAGTACAATCTTTCGCTCGGCGAGCAGCGCGCCCTCTCCGTGCGCAGCTACCTCGTCGGCCTCGGCATCGCGGCCGAGCGCGTCCAGTCGCGCAGCTTCGGCGAGGAGCGCCCTGCCGTCCAGGGAACGGGTGAAGCCGCCTGGCGCCTGAACCGGCGCGGGGAGTTCGCCCTGTACGAGTAGCCGTCGAATGGACTACCCCGCCAGCTACTCCCCCTCGCGGCTTCATCACCAGGCCATGCGGGCGCTGACGCCCGAGCTGCGATTCGACGGCGGGGATGTCGCCGTCTGGCAGCGCAAGCTGCGCCGTCGTCTTGTCCGTCTGCTGGGCGACCTGCCGGAGACCCGCGTCGCGCTCCGCCCGCGCCGGCTGTGGCGCCGCGAGCATCCGCTCGGTACCATCGAGAAGATCGTCTTCACCAGCGAGCGGCACGTCGACGTGCCGGCCTATGTCTGCCTGCCCGCGGCGGCCAAGCCCCCCTACCCCTTCATGATCGCGCTGCAGGGGCACTCCACCGGCATGCACAATTCGATCGGCGTGCAGTTCGAGGATGAAACGCAGCCGAAGGCCGTCGAGGGCGACCGCGACTTCGGTATTGGCTGCATGCGGCGCGGCATCGCCGCGCTCTGCATCGAGCAGCGCGCCTTCGGCGAGCGCCGCGAACGGCTGCAGCAGGCCGTGTCCACCCACCCCTGCCACGACGCGGCCATGCACTCGCTGATGCTCGGCCGCACGCTGATCGGCGAGCGCGTCTACGATGTAGACCGGGCCATTGACTATCTCCACACGCGCGACGACGTCGACCGCGGCCGCATCGGCGTGATGGGCAACTCGGGCGGCGGGACGATCAGCCTCTTCGCCGCCGCCGTCCTCCCGCGCCTGGCCTTCGCGATGCCGTCGTGCTACTTCTGCACCTTCCAGGCGTCGATCATGTCGATCTACCACTGCGCCGACAACTACGTTCCCGGCCTGCTGAAAGTCGCCGAGATGCCGGACATCATGGGGCTGTTCGCCCCGCGGCCCGTCGTGATCGTCGCCGGCCGCGAGGATCCGATTTTTCCGCTGAAGGGCGTTCGCCAGGGCTTCCGCGACCTGCGGCGCATCTACGCCGCCTGCGGCGCGGAGCAGCACTGCCATTTAGTTGTCGGCGCGGGCGGACATCGCTTCTACGCCGAGGAGGCCTGGCCGTCGATGCTCAAGGAAATCCGCACGCGGCCCGCCGCCCGATGAACGGTCGCCGGCCCCGTGGCCGGCGACTGGCCGCTGCCGCGATGCTGCTCGCCGCCGGCTGCGCGACCCCACCCGGCGATCCTTCGATCGCCATCGAATGGGCACGTCTCAAGGCCTGGACCGCCGACACGACCGACCGGGCCGCGCAGTGGATGCTCGACGGCGACGAACACGCGCGGATTCTGGCGAGCGTCCGTTCCTGGCTGGGCGATGTCGCCGCCGGTCTCGGCGCCCGCTCGATCGAACAGATCGCCGCCTATGCCGGCGAAGCCCGGCAACTGGCCGCCTGGGCCGGCCAGTACGAGACTCTGGCCCCCTACGGCGCTTGGCTGTCGGCCCGCGTGGACTACTACGAGGCCGCCCAGGCCGCCGTCGAGCAGGTTCCAGAGACGGTTTCGCAACCGCCCGCACGCCCGGCACCGCCCCCTCTCGATCTGCCGTCCCCCCCCTCCAAGGGGACGATCACGGTCCGCCCCGCCCGTCCCGTCCTCCCGCCGCCGCGACCGCCGCGCGAGCCACCGCGGGTCGCCCTCCCCCCCGCGCCCATCGAGCAGCAGCGGATCGGCGCGGCCACGTCCGGTGCCGCCTGGCGGCGGCGGGTCGCCGCGCGTCCCCTGCCGCAGCGGGCGGCCGAGCAGGTTCCCCGCCTCCAGACCATCTTCGAGGCGGAACGCCTGCCCGGTTGCCTGGTCTGGGTAGCCGAAGTCGAATCGGGATTCAATCCGGAAGCCCGCAGTCCGGCCGGCGCGGCAGGGCTCTACCAGTTGATGCCGGCCACGGCACGCTCGCTCGGCCTGACCACGGTCGATCCCGATCAGCGTCTCGACCCGGAGGCGAATGCCCGCGCCGCCGCCCGCTACCTGCGGCAGCTCCACGGACGTTTCGGCGATTGGCCGCTCGTGCTGGCCGCCTACAACTGCGGCCAGGGCCGGGTGGCCGGCACCCTGCGCCGCCACAACGCCACGCGCTACGACGACATCGCCGAGCGCCTGCCGCTCGAGACCCGCATGTACGTGCCCCGCGTGCTGGAGACGATACGCCTGCGGGCCGGCATCGCCCCCGACGCCATTCCACCGCCCCGGCCACCGGTCGGCCCGCCGCGCCGACGCGCCCAACCAGACTTCGCCATGCACCGCCTACACGTCGGGATTGGCGATGAACGCGCCGCCGCGGCACTGCTTGAGGTAGTTCAACCCGCGGACCTGGCCGGTCATTTCCAGGTCGCCACGGTAGACGGGGTCGTGCCAGCCCTCGATGTCGATCGCCCCCTTGAAGCCGTGCCGGCGCAGCTCGCTGATCACGTCGCTCCAGTTCGTGTCGCCGAAGCCGGGAGTCCGGTGATGCACCGTGGGCAGCGCGCCGCCCATGCCGTGCTCGCGGATCACGTCCCAGTAGATCGTGGCATCCTTGCCGTGCACGTGAAAGATGCGCTTGACCCACTTGCGGAGCTGCGGCAGGGGCTCGATCAGCTTGACCATCTGGTGGCACGGTTCCCACTCGAGGCCCAGGTTGGCGGCCGGCACCTCGTGGAACATCATTTCCCAGGCGTCGGGGCCGTGCGCGATGTTCCAGTCGCCGCTCTGCCAGTTGCCGCCCATGTCGCAGTTCTCAAAGGCGATACGAACCCCCTTGTCGGCGGCCCGGCGACTCAATTCGCCGAAGATTTTGCGGAAGGCCTTCATCGACTCGGGGATCGGCTTGCCGATGATGCGGCCCGCGAACCCGCACACGAGGTCGCAGCCGAAGCGCGGCGCATGATCGATGCAGGCCTTCCAGGCCTTGAGCGTTTCGGCCTGTTTGGGATGGGCCGGATCGAGCGGGTTGCCGTAGACGCCGAGACAACTGATCACCGCGCCGCTTCCCTCGAGCACGCGCCGGGTGTCGGACGCCAGGTGCTTCAGGTCGACCCCGTGCAGATCCTGCCAGAAATTGATCTCGAACGATTCGAAGCCGTGGGGCAGGATGGCCTCGATGTAGGCGGCGGTTTGCTCGTTCCGTCCCGCCAGGGTTCCGATGCGGATGTCGCTGTGATCGTGCATGACGTCTTCTTTCCGTTGCGCGTTTCGGGTGGGCGGGGACGGGCGCGTCCCGGCCGTGGACATGTGAGGAGCATGCACCCGGAAGCGCCCCTCTGGCAAGCCAAATGTTGACAACCGCGCCGCGATGATTCATGCTGGCGACCATGAATGGTTGTGTCGTAATTCCCGTCGCGCTTCCCCTCGGCAGCCTCTGGACCGCCTACACGCAGTCCAACGCCATGGGGCAGATCATCGTCCTCATCCAGATCGTCATGTCCGTCGTGGTGTGGAGCATCATGGTCGGCAAGTGGCAGGAGCTGCGCGCCATGACCCGCATCGCGCGACGGTTCCGCAAGGTGTTCGACGGCAGCGGCACGGCGCTCGACATCTTTTTCCAGCAGCGCCGCAGCGACAACCCCATGGCGCTCATCTACCAGGCGGCCTGCGAGAAGCTCGTCCGGACACTCCACCCCGATGCCCGCGACGCCGTGCTCGGCCGCGCCGCCGGCGGCGTTGAACGCGCCCTCAACGCGCGCGACCTGGCCCTCGTCAAGGGCGCCACCGAGCAGGCGCTGGCCGAGCAGCTCGGGCGGATCGAATACGGCATGAACCTGCTCGCCACGGGCTCCACGTCGGCGCCGCTGATCGGCCTGCTCGGAACGGTCTGGGGGCTGCTCGACGCCTTTCAATCGATGAGCAGCGGCGGCTCGGCCATGCTGGCCGATGTTGCGCCCGGCATCTCGTCGGCCATGCTGACCACCGTGGTCGGCCTGCTGGTGGCGATCCCCTCGGGCATCGGCTACAACACGCTGCTGGGCCACATCCGCACCCTGTCGATCGAGCTGGACGGCTTCACCGACGAACTGCTGGGGCGGCTGGCCTGCGAGTACCAGGGACGCGACGTCTAGGCGAAGACCATGGGACGCGAACGCCGCCGACAACCCCTTTCCCGCATCAGCGAGACGTAGATGACGTCGCTGATGGATCTCAGCTTTCTGCTGTTGATCACCTTCATCATCACCTATCCCACGCTGGAGCAGGGGATCAACATCAAGCTCCCCCGCGGCCGGACCGAGGCGATCGAGAACCTGAAGTCGCAGAATATCTCGATCGATGTCCAGGGGCAGGTCTTCTACAACCACAAGCCCACCACGCTCGATGATCTGGAGCGGGCGCTGACCGAACTGACCGCGCAGGATCCACAGGCCGCCGTCCTCATCCGCGGCGACGAGCGGCTCGATTACGGCCGGATCATCCAGGTGCTGCGCGTCCTCCACCGGGCGCGTGTCGTCCGCATGGCGCTGGTGACCGAACCCGATTGAACTGTGTCATGGCGAACCCCTTCTACATCCGCACGTCGGTCCTCTCGGCGATCATCCACGGGGTGATCGTCCTGGTGCTGATTGCCGGTGCGCTGATCCAGGGGTGTCTGTACCGCCGCAAGCCGGTTGAGCTGATCGAGTTCACCGTGGCCGTCAACACCGCCGAGGAGACCGGCGAGACGCCGCCAGACGACAAGCCCGCGCCCCAGCCCCCCCGCCCCCGCGACCCGCCTCCCCCGCCGGAGCCCGACCGCATCCCCGCGCCGAAGCCTCCGGAGAAGAAGCCTGCCGCCCCCAATCCGCCCGACAAGAAGCCCCCCGCGCCGAAGCCGCCGGAAAAGAAGCCGGTCGTGAAGAAGCCGATCCAGAAAGGAGCCCGGGTGGTCAAGGGACCGCCGCGGCCGCCGGTGCGGCAGACGCTCTCCG
>JAAYZJ010000264.1 GCA_012514915.1 Lentisphaerota bacterium
CGCCTGGACGAAGCCGTGGTCTATCCCTCACCGACCGTGCTGCACGCCATGCGGCAGGATCTGGAAGCGGCCGCCACGCTGGCGCGCCGGCCCGATGTGCGGCGGCGAATCGACTTCCTGCGCGCCTACTACCTGCTGCTCGACGCGCACAACCGCCTGCAGAACGGCCAGGCCGGCGCGGAGGACGCGATGCTCGCCCTGCGCGTGCTGGCCTCCATCGACGCCCACGTCAGCCCCTTGCACGCGGGTCACTTCCTGCCGGCGCTGGATGAAGCCCCGGGGACCGTGGAACCGTTGTCCCCCGAGGCGTTGCGCGCCCTGCTCGATGCCGTGGAACTGACCAAACCCCGCGACCTGACACCCTGGCGCGATGCCGATGACGCCCATCTCCAGCCCTGGCCGGCGGCGGGAACGAACTGGGTAGCCGACATGGGGGCCAACTACCGCTACGGCCCGCACGTCATGCTGATCCACGCCAAGTCCGGCGAGCGCCTGCGCGTCACCCAGCAGGGGCCCAGCCGCACCGAATACGAACTGACCGGCCCCGAGTGGGCGGTGCTGGCCCAGGGCACGGCCGTGGGCGAGGAGATCGTCGATCTGACCGCCGGCAGCGACGGCATCTACCGGCTGACCTTCTCGACCCGCGGCAACCGCCCCCGCATTCAGGTCGAGAACCGATCGGCGGTCGTCAAGGCCGGCGGTGCCCTGCAGCACCTCCATCCCATGCACCGCGCCATTCTCTATTTCTATGTTCCCCGCGGCACGCGCGAATTCGCGATCGTCGCCAAGGCGGACGAACCCCTCTATCTGCAGGTGTTCGGCCCCCATCCCGACGCCCCCCCGATCCTGCCGCGCACGCTTCAGAAGGCCAAGGTGTTCATGGAGCACGTCGTGGCGGTTCCCGAGGGTGCCGATGGATCGGCCTGGCGCATGCAACTGGACGGGGAAGACAAAAAGGTCTTTCTACTCGGCATCCCCCCCTTGCTGGCCAGCCACCCCGCGCGCCTGCTGATCCCCGCGGGCGAAACGCCGAACAACGCATCCTGGCCGGACACACGGAAGGAATGATGAGAACACCTGTCGCACACGTCGGCATGGGGATCCTCGCGGGGCTCGCGTTCGCCGTCGGCTGCTCCGGCCCGGCGCGGGCGGCCCATCCCGACCTGCCCGACCCCGCCTTCGCTACTCAGCCGGCGAACGGCGGTCGCGCTTCGGCATGACCAATCTCGCGGAGCATGCTTTTGTGCGCATCGCCGCCCAAATTCCCGGATATCCCGCTCCCGACGCGCCCGCGCTCGACTGGGAGGCGATGCGCTGGGGTGCCGCCGCCTTCAAGCAGGCGTTCGACGAGGTTTACCTCGATAATGGACGTTCACTCAAGCCCGATCTGATCGTCGCGACCTGGAACCATCTGGGCGACATGGGCTACCGCGACGAACGGGCCTTCACGCCGCTTGACCAGTGGGGCCGTGGCGAGCATTATTTCTGGCACAGTGGCGGCTACGGCCCCACGCAACTGGCCAACCGCAAGCTGGGAGACGGATGGGTCAACTGCCTGTTCCTGCGCGAGATGGGAGGCGGCAAACCATTCATGCTGGGCAAGTACGAACCCATCCGCGTGCGCAACAGCATCGCCGAGGCCCTGGCGACGGGTGGTTCCGGCATGGGGCTGTACATGCCGCTCGACGATCCGGCCGGCACCGCCGCGCTGGCGCGGATGCTCCGCTTTCCGCGCGAACACGCAGCGCTGTACGCGTCGTCGCTCGTGCCCGATGCCGACGTCCTGCTGGTCTACCCCCGCGAAGCCATCCAAGCCGGCAACCGTGCGGCAGCCAGGGTACTGCCTATAAGGCTAATCCGCCAGCGCCCGCCCAGGCCTCGGCGGTCAGCATCCACAGCAGGGCCTCGGCCATGACACCGCTGGGAGGGCAGATGCCGACGTCGTACCCGGCGACCGCCACGGCGGCATCGCCGTCGGCCCAGCATTGATCGAGGAGCACCTCGTTGGCGCGCAGATCCCCGGGGCGGGTTCGGTGGGAACTGATGATCCAGCACACGCCGCGCCCTGCCAGACGCAGACGCTCGTCCGCGCCATTCCACCAGGCATGACCGGGCGGCAGCGAATACCCGAGGGCGATACCGTAATCGGCCGCACCCGGCACAGGGAAGTCAGTGGTTGCCCCCTTGCGCGGCACTTGCAGGCGCCGGAAGCCGGACCGGTCGGCGGGGAGCTGGCCGCCGGTGTGCCGCGGCGGATAGTGTCCCGCCGCGAATACAAACACTTGCCCGCCATCGCGGAGTGTTTGCGCGGCGCGCCGTGCCGCCTCCGTCAGCGCACGCCAATGATGTTGCCGGACGGTCGCGAGCAGCGCGCGAAGCGACTCGATATAGGCGCGGCCCAACTGCCCGGCCGGCAGCGGGGCGACCTTCCTGTCGTCGTGGAAACGCACCTTGACGTATTGGTTGTACCGGGTGCGCTCGGGATCGTTGAGGACGCTCTGGTACATGGCCGGGGTTTGTCCCGCCCGCGTGCAGGCGGCGAAGAACTCCGCCATCCAGACTCAGGAGACGATGGCGTCGGCGGTGACGAACGTCGGCACGGCGGGCTGTCCGTCGGCCGCGGTCAACAGCCCGTCGCCCGCCGGCGCGACGTTGTCCAGCAGCACGTGACAGACGGCTTGCGCCCGGGGAAGGAGACCATGGACATCGAGCTGTTGCCGCGAGGCGAGCCCGATGATCGTCGAGCCGGCGGCGGCCAGCGATTCGGCGTCGGCCAGCTCCCGCTCGAGCAGCGGGCCGGGCTGCGGATCCTTGTCCGTGGTCACCCCGAAGGCGTACAGGATCACGTCACCCGGCTTGCCTTTGGTCGCGCGGTAGACGCACAAACCGCCCGCGCGGGCGCCGAGTTCCTCGTTCAAGCCGGCCCCGCCGCGCACGCCCAAGTCACGGCCATCGAGGAACCCGTCGGCCGCGGTCTGCGCCGCCCGTGTGATGGCAGGCAGGTTGGTCTCGGTTTGCGCAAGCACCGACTGCACCCAGTGGAAATAGGCGTCGGCGGCCGGCGTGGCCGGGCGTCCCGCGGCCTCATCGCCCGGGATGGCGGCCGCGACCGCCGGACAGGCAACCCCGCCGCACCAAAGGGCAAGGCATACTGGAAAATACTTGGCTACATGCACCATGTCCTGCTTTCCTGAGTTCCCCGTTGACCGACAGGGTGAAATAAAAAACAAACCTTCAGGCGGCCGCCGCACCCGGCGACCGCCGCAGCGGCATCGCCGTCAATCCCGCGCCACGATCTCGAACTCGACCTGCCGGTCGCCGATGGCGACCTGGAAGGTGCCGGGCTCGACCTCGGGCTTCATCTGCTCGTTGATGAACGCGAAGTCGCGGGCATCCAGGGAGAAGCGGACGCGCCGGTGTTCGCCCGGCTTGAGCGTCAATTTGCGGAACCCGCGCAGCCGCTTGACGAACGGTGTGATCCGGCTGAAGCAATCGGTCAGATAGAGCTGGACGACCTCGGCTCCTTCGCGCGCCCCGGTGTTCTCGACGGTCACGGCGACCTCGACCCGGCCATCGGCCGCGACGCGGCCCGGCGTGGCGGCCAGATCCCGGTAGGCGAAGGTCGTGTAGCTGAGTCCGTGCCCGAAGGGGTACAGCGGCTCCGGGGTGTCGAAGACGTAGTCCCGGCCAGGCGCCTCCGGCGTGCCGGGCTTCCGGTAGTAGCGGCCGCGCGCCAGGACCTTGTGGTTGTAGAAGCAGGGGATGTGGCCCGCCGAGCGGGGAAAGCTGATGGGCAACCGACCGGAGGGATTGGCGTCGCCGAAGATCAGGTCGCAGAGGGCATGGCCGCCCTGCTCCCCCGGGTACCAGGCCTGCAGGATGGCGGGGACATGCTCGTCCGCCCAGGTGATGGCATAGGGGCGCCCCGTCATCAGGACGAGGACGAGGGGCTTGCCCGTGGCGGCCACGGCCTCGAGCAGATCCTGCTGGCGGCCGGGGAGCTTGAGCTCGGCCATGTCGAACCCTTCGCCGCAGGTGACGGTGCTCTTGCCATCGTCGCCCTTGTCGCCCCAGCCAACCCCGCCGAAGAAGCAACTGTTGTCACCGAGAACCGCGATCACCGCATCGGCCGACCGGGCAGCGGCAACGGCCGCGTCGATCTGCGCGTCGGAGGCGAAGGCGATCGATCCGCCGGGGGCATACGCGACCCGATCGGCGCCGAGGCGCGCTTCGAGGGCCTGCTTCAGCGGGACCGCCCGGTTCAGCGCCTCGGGCGAGGTGTAGTCGCCCAACTGGGCAATGGCGGCGTTGGGGCCCACGAGGGCCACCCGCTTCAGCGTGGTCGGCAGGGGGAGCAGGCTGCCCTCGTTCTTGAGCAGCACCACGCTCTCCTGGCCGGCGCGCCGCGCCAGCGCGATCTCGTCGGGTCGATTCAGATCGTACGGAGTGTCGGCGTCGAGATAAGGCGTCTCGAAGAGCCCCAGCATAAACTTGACCCGCAGCACCCGCGCCACGGCCTGGTCGACCCAGGCAAGCGGAACGGCTCCCCGGCGGACCGCCTCCAGGAGTTCGCCGCCGAAGCCGAACACATTGGGCGCCTCCATGTCGAGGCCCGCCCACAGGGCCTGCCGACCGGCCTCCAGGGGGGTTTCCGCCGTCCGGTGGCTGTGGTGCAGCATGGTGATCGCGCCGAAATCGGAGACGGAGATGCCTTCGAAACCGATCTCTTCGCGCAGCAGGGTGGTCATGAGGAACCGCGAGGCATGCACCGGAATGCCGTCCAGCTCGCTGTAGGCCGGCATGACGCCCATCGCCCCGCCTTCCTGAAAGGCGGCTGCAAAGGGTTCGAGCATCGTATCGCGCAGCTCGCGCTCGCCAGCATGGACCGGCGAGAGGTTGATGCCGCTCTCCGGACTGCCATGGGCCACGTAGTGCTTGGGACAGGCCGCCACCCCCTGGCTCTGCAGGCTCTTGACGTACGCCACGCCCAGCCGGGCGGTCAGATAGGGATCCTCGCCGTAGTTCTCCTCCACGCGCCCCCAGCGGGGATCGCGCGACAGGTCCAAATTGGGCGCATAGGTCATCCGCATGCCGACCTCGCGGCACTCGCGTCCAATGACGGCCGCCATCGCCTCCATCAGCTCGACGTTCCAGGTCGAGCCGAGGCCGATGGCCTGCGGAAAGACCGTGGCGCCGGGATAGCGGCAGCCATGCAGCGACTCGCCCATGAACAGCAGGGGGATGCCCAGGCGGGTCGACTCGACAAAATGGCGCTGGATGGCGTTGCAGGTCTCCCTGGATATTTCCGACTTGATGTAGGTCCCCCCCAGACCATCGGGATAGGCCTGCTGAAGCGTCGTCTTTTCGGGTGTCTCGCCCCGCGCCACCTGGTCGAGGTTGAGGTTGAGCCGCATCTGCGCGAACTTCTCGTCGAGCGTCATGCGCGCGAGCAAGTCGGCGACACGGGTTTCAACGGCGAGCGAGGCGTTGCGGTAGGGGGCGTCGGCGGGGATGGTCGGCATGTTGGAGGCTCCTTCAACCCAGATGGAAGACTTCCCGCAGCTCGCGGGATTCGGGGCTGTTGTCGGGATTCGAGGGCATCAGTTCGCGCATCGAGGCCCACCATTTGCGGCAGATTTCAGTCTGGGCCACGGCCGCCCAGCGCGCCTCGTCTTCGATCTCGACATAGCCGAAAAGTTGGTTGGTGCGGGCATCGAGGAAGATCGAGTAGTTGCGGGCGCCGTGAGCCTTGAGGGTTTGCGCCAGTTCCTCCCAGATCGGGTTGTGGCGGCGCGCATACTCGGCATGGCAGTCGGGATTGACCGACATCAGAAA
>JAAYZJ010000265.1 GCA_012514915.1 Lentisphaerota bacterium
CTGGCACCCGGACCGTCCGCGTCCGCTCGTTGAGCACTGGTTCGACGAAGGCGACCGTTCCTGTGAAGAGACGGCCCGGGTAGGCCTCGGTGGTGATCTCCACCGCCTGCCCGTCGCGCACCCAGGCCAGATCGAACTCGTAGATCTCCAGATAGACCCACACCTGTTCCAGATTCGCGATCCGGTAGAGGACATCGCCTGCCTTGAACGCGCTATTCTCGACGATGGTCTTTTCAATCACCGTCCCGGCACTCGGCGTCTGCAGCGTCACCCGTTCGGCAGGCGTCTGGGAGGTTGCGAGTTCCTCGATCTGGCCGGTCGTCAGCCCCAAGTTGCGCAGCTTGATCCTGGCGCTCGCAACCAGCGGGCTGTTGGTCCCCCCGCGCAGGGCGATCAGCAGTTCCTGCTGCGCGACCAGGAGGTCGGGACTGTAGATCTCCACCAGATGGTCGCCCGCCTGGACGTCCACCCCGGTCACGTTGACGAACAATCGCTCCGCGTAGCCATCCACCCGGGCCGTGATGGTCGCGAGCGAAGGCTCGTGGTAGGCGACCTTACCCACTGCCCGCAGCGCGCGGCTCATCTCCCGGTACGCGACGGGGGTCGTCTCCACGCTGGCCATCGCCAACGCCTGTTCGGAGAGCGTCAGGGCAGGCACGTCATCACCCGCCGACGGCGCGCCGCCGGCCGGAATCAGGGGCATCTCGCAGATCGGGCAGTTGCCGGGCTGCGCCAGGCGCACCTGCGGGTGCATCGAGCAGGTGTAGACGCGCTGGGGCGCGGCGGTACCGGACGATTCGGTGGCCGGCAGGGGCTGCCGGCTCGATCGGCCAGTGAAATAGCCGGTGAACGCGACCGCCAGCAAGATGGCGAGGCCGGCGGTGACGGCGACGGGGCGCTTCATTGTGCATGCTCCTTCGATGGGTGCCTTTTGACAGGATTACAGGGTGCATCATGGTGCACTTTTTGTGGACGAGTCTGAACCGGACGGTCCGTCCGCTGGCGGCAGCGGGCTGCCCGGCGGGGGCGTCCCGGCAATCAGCAGCGAGAGCGACGCCAGCGTCAGTTCCCTGCTGGTGCGTGCTTCCAGAAAGGTCCTTTCAAAGTCCAGAAGCTGCCGGTAGCCCGCGATTACGTCGGCAAAACCCGACTGGGCGTTGGCATAGCCGGCACGGGCGGCTTCAAGCGCCTGGCGCCCCTTGGGAAGGAGCCGTGCCTCCAGCAGGTCCATGGCGCGTGCGCTGGTGCGGTACTGGTAGAGCAGGCCGGCGAGTTCCGCGGCAAGCTCGATCTCCGCCTGGCTCAAGCGCGCAGCGGCGGCGCGCGTCTCCGCCTGCGCGCCGGCGATCCCGGCGGCGGTCTTGTCGCGCCAGATGGGCAGGGTCAGGCCCGCCATGGGCGACCACATGACGGGGTTGGCCTTGAAATCGACCTCGAGCCCCGCGTTGAAGTCGGGGACGCGCGCCTGCCGGGCCAGTTCGAGCTGAGCCTGCGCCCGCCCGACCTCGGCCGCCAACTGCCGGATGCGCGGATTGCGACGCGCGGCCAGTTCCAGAATTTCCGCCTGGTCCAGCGGCGCTTCGGAGGGGGTGAAGGCCGCCGGCACTGGCGGAGCCGCCGCGCCCGCCTCGAGCCCGAGCACAGCCTTGAGTTCGGCCACCAGCGTGCCGCGTGAATCCTCCAGATCAGTGATGCGGTTTCGGAGCCACTCCTGTTCGATCTGCACCCGCAGCACGTCCTGCAGCGACGCGCGTCCCGCCGCCTGCTGCTGCTGGGCCTGCACTTCGAAAGCGCCCAGCAGGCTGAACATCTCCCGCTGCAGGCGCAAATCGTCCTCCAGGAACTGCAACCGGTAATACACCCGCTTGACCGCAAAGGCCGTGCGGAGCACCTCCATCTCGAAGGCGTGATAGCGCACCCGGCTCGCTTCGGCGGCGACACCGCCCGCGGCACGGCGCTTGCCTGGCCCGGGCAGTTCGACCATCAATCCCGCCATGGTCGACATGATCATGTCGGCGATATCCACCTGGAACGTCAGCCGCAGATCGGGCAGCGAGCGGGCGGTGGTGATCCGCTCGATGCTTGCCGCCCACTCCTGGTAGGCCGCCTCGACCCGGGGACTGTTGAGGATGGCGAAACGCAGGTAGTCCCCAAGTCCCGAAGATGGTGTCAGCGTGGGCAGCCCCGGCTTGGCCTCATCCGGCCGGAAGCGGTCCGCGACCGCGGCCAGCTCGTCGCGCGCGGCCCGCTCGGCAGGAATGACCGTGCCCACGCAGCCGACGAGCAGGACCAGCGGCAACACGTACACGGCGGCAAGCAACAAGGCTCGCCAGCCGCGGCTGTTCGCCTGTCGACGGCTGCCAGTGTTGGCGCGCGGCCGGCTCCCGCACGGGGAGTGTGCGGTCATGTCTCGATCTCCCGCGCGGCGGCATCCAGCTCGGCCAGCGTCCGCCGCAGGACGTCCGCCGACTGGTGCAGGGCGGCCAGTTCGGCGTCGGTCAGGTGACCGGTGACGATCTGCTCGATCCCCTGGGCACCGACGATGCAGGGGACGCTGAGGCAGACATCGTGCAGGCCAAATGTGCCATCCATCAGGCTCGAGACTGACAGCACGCTCCGCTCGTTGCGCAGTACGGCTCCCACGATCCTTACCAGCGCCAGGCCGATGCCGTAGCAGGTCGAACCCTTGTAGCCGATGATGTGGTAGGCCGAATCGCGCACCTGCCGCACGATCTCATCCTTCGCCTCCTCCCAGCCGTTGCATTGCCCGCAGACGGCGCAGTAGTCGGCGATCGGCATCCCCGCCACGTGGGTCATCGACCAGGCGGCCACCTCGCTGTCGCCGTGCTCGCCAAGGATGTAGGCGTGCACATTGCGCGCGTCGACGTTGCAATGCCGGCTCAGCAGATAGCGGAAGCGCGCGCTGTCAAGTACCGTGCCCGAGCCGAAGATCCGGTGCTTGGGCCATCCCGAGCGGCGCAGCGCCACCTGCGTCAGGATGTCGACCGGATTGCTGACGATGATCACAACGCCGTGCGAGTTGCGCGCGACGATCTCGTCCATGATCCCCGAGATGATCGCCGCGTTGCGTCCCAGCAGGCCGAGGCGCGGTTCACCTGGGCGCTGCTTCGCACCGGCGGTGATGACGATCACGGCCGCATCGGCATAATCCTCCGCCGTGCCGGCATGAATGTCCACAGGCGGCAGGTAGGGCAGCCCGTGGGCCAGGTCCAGCGCCTGCCCCTTGGCCAGATCGGTGTTCAGATCGACGAGGGCGATCGACTCCGCCAGCCCCGACGGTGCGAGGGCGTAAGCGAGCGAGGCGCCCACATCGCCGGCGCCGACGATCACCACTTGACGCGTAGTCCTGTTGTTGCTCATGTCGTCTCCCTGCTCAACATGCGTGCGCTCACTTCGCACGCGAAACACTTGGCGGCGGTACCGGCTGGCGCGACGTGATTCCGTCCACATGTCCCGCCCGAAACCAGCCAGCAGAACTGCCCGGCTGTGATGGGGCGCGGCCCCAAAGGGCCCGCGCTACACTGCAGTCTCGCACCTGCGTGAAAAATCAGCGATCGCGCGTGTGCCGCTAACTATTCCTCGACCGTGATGGCCTCGACCGGGCAGGACGCGGCCGCCTCGCAGCAACGGTCCCATTCATCCTCCGGCACGGGATCGACCCGGACCTTGTCCACTTGACCGACCAGGACGAACACGGCCGGGCAGGTCTGCTCGCACAATCCACATCCGATGCAGGTGCTCTCGTCAACGATCGCCTTCATGGTGTCTCCTTGTTTTCGCAATACGATGTGTACTGCTTCCGGCCGCGTTGATGTGGGCAATCCCAGCTCATGGCATCTCCCCTAGCATTACAGTCCGCCGCCCAAAGGTAGTCCGGTCGGCCTGTATTTGGTATTATGTTACCGAATTAAGGACGATCGCGCAAGCCCCTTGGCGAACAAAAATAACCGGAATGCCTGTTCCTGGCGGCTCGGCGGGGACGTCTCGCCCTACCTGGTTCGCCTGCGTGAAGGCTTGCTGGTGTAGCAGCGCCAGCCGCCGTCGGGGTTGTCCTTGCGCCAGGCTGATTTGCGCTTGTGCATCGCGCAGGGCTGGTCGCACGCGACAAACTCGTCGAAGTCGCGCTCGGCCAGGGGCGACTGTTTCTGGGTGAAGTGCTTGTTGGTGCGCAGGTCGTAGCCCCAGAGCTTGTCGGCCCACGGCGCGGGGCGGCCTTCCTACTTGATGCACTGGACGGTGTCGCGCGTGGGCCATGAATGATGCATGCACTCCAATCTGATTGCCCCGGCCACGTCAAGCAGAGTTCGTTGCAGAGTTCTTTGCATCGGTCAGGTGCGGCGTGGTACACTGGCGGCATGCATCACGCGGCGAGAATAGGCACATTGCGCAGGCTGATCGGCGCGGCGCTGCTGGGCGCCGGACTGGCATGGTCCGACACCGGCGAGGCACGCGTGCGGACGCCTGGCGCACGCTGGATCGACGCCGGCGACGGCTTCCGACGCCGCGGCACCTGGACCGCCCTCGGCCGGGTCGCCGACGAGTGGGTGGTGCCGGCCGTCGATGCCGACCGGCTGGTCGCCCGGCAGGCGGCCGAACCCCTGCCGGCCGGCCCCGCGCACGGGGCCCTGCGCCTGGTGCGCCGCCGTGACCCCTCCCCCACCCCGCGTTTGACGGTTCGTGAACTCCGCGACCGTCTGGCCGCTGTCCGCCAAGAGAACGGCGGGGCACGCGCCGATCCGGTCTTTGCCGACCGGCGCACCGGCCTGCGCCTGGTGCCGCGCGGCCAGATCGTCGTGCGCCTGGCGGCCGGCGCCACTCCCGGGGAGCTTCCCCCGGTCTTCGCGGCCGCCCGCCGCCTGCCCGGCACGGCCGACCAGTATCTCCTCGCCTGCCCCGCCCTCACCGCCGAGGCGATGCTGGAGCAGGTTTCGGCGCTGAACGATCTGCCCCAGGTCGTGTGGGCCGAACCCGATTTTCTCAAGGAGTGGCGCCGTCATCGGATGCTGAACGATCCGCTGCTCGGCGACCAGTGGCACCTGCGGAACAACGGGTACTGGTTTCTGAGCGGCACCCCCTACTCCCCGGCCGGCGTGGATATCGATGCCCCGGTCGCCTGGGACCGGCAAACCGGCAGCGTCGATGTGGTCATCGCCGTGATCGACGACGGCGTGCAGGCCGCCCACCCCGATCTACAGCCCAACCTCTACGCCAACCCGTTCGAGATCGCGGGCAACGGCGTCGACGACGACGGCAACGGCTACCCCGACGATGTGTCGGGGTGGGACTTCATCAACGCGACGAACACCCCCGAGCCGAAGGTCGCGGACGACAGGCATGGCGTGGCCACGGCCGGCCTGGCTGCCGCGCGCGGCGACAACGGCATCGGGGGGAGCGGCGTGGCGCCGTTCTGCCGCATCCTGCCGGTCAAGATCTTCCAGGGCGACACCTTTGTTGGATCGAGCGCCCTGGCCAACGCCATCCGCTACGCCGCCGGCCTGACCACCCCTGCTCCCTGGCGCGGCGCCGACGTGCTCAACATGAGCTTCGGGGGCGGGGCGCCGTCCTCCATCGAGGACAGCGCCTTCGCCGATGCCGCCCGTCTCGGCCGCCAGGGCAAGGGCTGCGTCCTGGTCGCCAGTGCCGGCAACAGCGCCTCGGACTACTATCCCTTCCAGCAACAACTGGCGCCGGGCACCTACTATTTCGAATGGCGCTACCGCAAGGATCCCGCCGTCTCGTTCGGCGACGACACCTGCCGTCTCGGCCTCGTCCGGTTCCCCGACGGCACCGTCGAACGGTTCGACCAGCCGACCCCGCCGGCGGGCTGGAATTTCAAGCCCGAGGCCGACAAGCCGGGCTGGATGATCGAGGACAACCCGGCCAAATCGTTCGGTCTGGGGAGGTACCAGGCCCGGGCGCAGATCACCCAGAACAACAGCTACGCCCTTTGCCGCTCGAAACCCGTCACCTTCACCACATCCAGCAGCATCATCTTCTACTACTGGATCTCCTCGGAGGCGTCCTACGACTTCATCGAGTTCCGGGCCGTCAAGACCGACGCCGCCCCCCCGCCGTTCGCGCCGGTCGACAGCGGGGTCTACCCCACCGACCCCTACGTCGCCTATCCGGCCAGCCATGCCGACGTCATCGCCGTCGGCGCCTCGACCGAGTTCGACTACCGTTCCTATTTCAGCCAATACGGATCGGATCTCGACCTGGTCGCGCCGGGCGGCGGCGGGCTGGTGGGGATCGCGACGACGGACCGGACCGGAGCCGACGGATACGCCTCGGGCGACGAAACCACCCAGTTTTCCGGCACATCGGCCTCCGCGCCGATCGTTTCCGGCGCCGCCGCCCTGCTGTTGTCGCGGCATCCCGACCTGACGGCGGCGGCGGTGCGCTCGCTGTTGCGCCGGACCGCCGACAAGGTCGGCGGCCTGGCGTACACGGGCGGCGAGGCGGACGCGGGCGGGCGCAGCGAGTTTCTAGGCTACGGACGGCTGAACGCCGGCCGGCTGCTGGGGCTGGCCCGCGTGACCGTGCATACCGGGGTCGGCGGGGTTTCCGCGACGGCCGACGCCGCGACGGACTTCTTCTGCGAACCGGTCCAGGCGCCGACGCTCGCCGCCCAGGCCGCCGACTACTTCACGTTCGGCACCTGGGAGGCCGAACCGCCGGCCCATGCCTCGATCTTCACCCCCGCGGCGGCCGGAACGGTCGCCGCGATCTACGACGACGTCGCCCTGACCGCCACGTTCGATCCCCTGCTGGCCGCGCTCGGCACGCCGCTCCACTGGCTCGCGGCGCATGGTTTGACCGCGCCCGACTTCGACACGGCCGAAGCGGACGACGCCGACGCCGACGGGCATGCCGCCTGGCAGGAGTGGCTGGCGGGGACGGATCCGGGCGATGATGCCTCGGTGCTGCGGATGACCGCCTTCCAGCGCCTGGCCGACGGCCGGTGCGTGGTGTCGTGGTCCTCGGTCTCCAACCGCGTGTACGACATTCTGTCCTCCGTCGCACCGGCCGGGACGGAGCCCGAGCAGGTGGCACAGGGGCTCGCGGCCACGGCGCCGCTCAACGTCCACACGACGGCCCCGCTGCCTGCGGCCACCCGTTTCATCCGCGTCCGCGCGACCCCGCCCTGACCTTCCAGCCGCCGACACCCACACGAAACACCGGGGGATGAACATGGAACCGAGACATCCACGCATCGACTGCGCCACGCTCGAGCACTTCATGCGGGCGGCGCTCATCGCGGCGGGCGTGCCGCGCGACGATGCCGCCGTCGTCGCCGACGTCCTGATCGAATCGGACAAGCGCGGCATCGACTCGCACGGCATCGGCCGGCTCAAGCCGATCTACCTGGACCGCATCGAGGCCGGCATCCTCAACCCCGTCACCACGGTCGAGGTCGTCAAGGACCAGATGACGGCCGCCGTGCTCGACGGGCACAACGGCATGGGGCACGTGACGGGGGTCCGCGCCATGCAGCTGGCCATCGAGAAGGCCCGCACGTTCGGCATGGGGATGGTCGCCGTCCGCAACTCCACGCACTACGGCATCGCCGGCTACTACGTGACGATGGCGACCGCTGCGGGAATGATCGGGCTGACGGGCACCAACGCGCGGCCGTCGATCGCCCCGACCGGCGGGGTGGAAAACATGCTCGGCACCAATCCCCTCACCTGGGGACTGCCGACCGACGAGCCCTTCCCCTTCGTCCTCGACTGCGCGACGAGCGTGACCCAGCGCGGCAAGATCGAGGTGTATGAACGCGCCGGCCTGCCGCTCCCTGTCGGCTGGGTGATCGGCGCCGACGGCCGCGCGCGCACCGACACGGCCCAGGTGCTCAAGGACCTGGGAACCGGCGGTGCGGCCTTGACGCCGCTGGGGGGCATCGGCGAGGAGACGGCCGGCTACAAGGGCTACGGCTATGCCGCCGTCGTCGAGATCCTGAGCGCCGCGCTGCAGGATGGCGCCTGGATGAAGGCGCTCGACGGACGCACCGCCGACGGGCAGCCCGCCCCGTATCCGCTGGGACATTTCTTCGTCGCGGTCAATCCCGCCTTCTTCATGGGGCTGGAGACGTTCCGGCGCATCGCGGGCGGCATCTGCCGCGAGCTGCGCGCCTCGCGCCGGATGCCGGGGTGGGAACGCATCTACACGGCGGGCGAGAAGGAATGGGAGGCCCGCCAGGACCGCCTGGCCAACGGGTGTCCCGTGCCGCCCGCCCTGCAGCGGGTGCTGCTGCAGATCCGCGACCGCTACGCGCTGCCGTTTGAATTCGCCTTCGGCGAGCCGCTGCCCGAGAACTCGGCGTCGCCGCCGGACTGACCGGCGCCGGCACCCACCTTCCAGCGGCGGTGCGCCCAGAGGTACTGGCCGGGATGCTGGCGGACGGCGGCTTCCAGCCGCGAGGCGAGATCCTGCGTGATGGCGCGGATGTCGGCCTCGCGGTCGTCCGTGAACGGGTAGTCGAGCGGTTCCGAGAGGACGAAGCGGTAGCGCAGCGTCCCGAGCCGCACCGGAGAACCGAAGACCATCGGCGCACGCGTCAGGCGGTGCAGCACCGCCGGCGTCGTGTAGGTGGCCGCGGGACGGCCGAAGAAGGAGACGACGATGCCGCCGGCGCTGGCATGCTGATCGGTCAGCAGGGCCAGCACGCGGCCGCGGCGCAGGACCCGCACCAGATCCATGGGGCGGGCCATGTGCTTGTCGATCGTCTCGAAATCGCCGCGCATCCGGCTGCGCTCCATCAACTGCTGGATGCGCGGGTTGTCCATCGCGCGGGCGATGCCGGTGAGCGGTTTGTAGCGGGCCAGGACCTGCGCGCCGAATTCCCAGTTGCCCAGATGCCCGCTGACGAGAATGACCCCCCTGCCCGGCTCCCCGATGATCTTGCGCGTTGCCGGGGGGATGTCGAGTTCGACCGCCTGTCCGCCGGCTTCCGAGGCGAGCAGACGCGGCGCGAAGAACGACTCGGCAATCACGCAACCCAGATGCCGGAACGAGGCACGCGCCAGGCGGCGGGCTTCACGGGGCGTGGCCGCGACGCCGCTTTGCAGGAGGTTGTCGATCGCGACCCGCCGCCGCTTGCCCAGAATCAGGAAACCCAGCGCGGCCAGTCCGCCGGCCAGCCGGCAGGCGGTCTCCGGCCCCGCAAGCTTCATCACGGCCAGGCCGAGCCGGGCCGCCTGGTACTCGCCAACCTGGCGCAGGGCCTTCCAATGGGCATGGCGATGGCGCATGGTGTTATCCGTCCGCGGTCCGGGCCTGTTGACTGATTCCCCACGCAGGCCTAGCTGGAAATCAGGAAAGCAGGACGGGGCGTGTTTCCC
>JAAYZJ010000266.1 GCA_012514915.1 Lentisphaerota bacterium
ACACCGCCTGGATGACCAGCGGGATGTAGAAGCGGACGGCTCGAACGGGGGAATACCCGTAATTGAGATGGGCCGGATCGTCGGGATTCGGTTCTTTATGCATGAAGGTTTAAGGCTCGCCTTCACCGACGTGGTCCATTTCATACGCGACGAACTCGACTTTGACTTCAACCATCAGGGGAATCTGGCGGTCGAGTGTTTCCGGCTCGGCACCCCTGGCGACCACGGACAGGCTCGCAACCAGTGCAAAAAGACACCCTCTCCATTTCATGACATCTCCTTGGCTGAACGGGGAACAAAACAGGCGGCGAAAGATATGGCTAGATTAGTCCGCCTCGGGAATGGGGTCAAGGCGATTCGAGGCTTGGACAAGGCCTGCTGGTTGGGATATGATGATCGCCGCCATGAAAAACGCAAACTGCGGATCGGGCATGGGACCTCGTGGACTCGTGTTGCTGGCGGCGCTGGGGTGCGCGGCGACGGGGCTGGGGGCGCCGAAGATCAACCCGGGGGCGCCGGCCCCCTACACCGGCACCATCCAGTCCACGAAGCTCTACACGACGTCGGACGCGCCGGCCGGCATCCAGGGGCGGCTCGTCGAGACGCCCTCCGAGGTGCTCGGCGTCTTTGCCGTCTCGCGCGAGAAACTGAAGGTCACGCAAACCACCAAGCTGCTGGAGGGCGGCACGCGCAGCGAGGCCAAGTACCGCATCGCCGTCCATTTCGCGCATCTCAGTCCCGACCAGTCCTTCCGGGTGACCGGCCTGCTGGAGGGCATCTACGACCTCTTCGTCGTGCTGGAGCACGACTTCTACACGGGGATCGTACTGAACCGCCGCGCCAATGCGCTCACGCCTGTCGACCAGCGGGTGATCCGCGAGAAGATCGAGGCTTCAAACCCGTATTTCAACGAAAAGCATATCGCCCGCCTCTCGGGGGCAACCGGCCGCGCGGCCCAGGCGCGCGCGCTCGTCCAGGAACTGCGCACGCGGCCCATCATGCTGCAGAGCGGCCGGGAACGCCCCGATTTGCAGACGCGCAGCATCAAGCTGTTCCTGATGGAGGATGTCAGTGTGACGGGCGCCCCGGCCTGGGCGGTCGCGGAAACCCGCGAGATCCTGCGGCAGGAGGTGGGCCCGGGCGACACCAAGGGGGCCATTCCCGAGGTTTTCTGCAAAGCGCTCAGCGGCATCCTAGTGATCGACACGGTGGAGGACCTGGGCGACATCCGGCTGCGCAAGGATCCGGCGCCGTGAGGCGATTTGCATAGTCCATCCGGAATGGATATGCTGCCCCTGTCTTTTACGCCCTGAAGGAAGCATGATTATGACCAGGCTCCTCGTTCAATCGCCCGACGGCGCACAGCCGCTCGCCGATCTCGACACCCTGCAAGTTTTCACCATCGGACGGGCCTCCGGCAACGACGCCCGGTTCAACGATCCGGCCATCTCCAGCCACCACATCCGGCTCGACCGCACGGCGCAGGGCTGGACGCTCACCGACCTCGACAGCGCGAACGGCACGAGCGTCGACGGCCTCCCCGTCACCGGCACGGTGCCGCTGGCCGCCCCGGCCGAGATCGTGCTGGGGGAGAGCGTCGTGCTCCAGTTCACCGACGACTCCGCCCCGGCCCCGCAGGCACCGGCGCCGCCGGTGGAGGCCTCCGAGGCCGACGTGGCCCTGGTGCGCGCCATGCGGACGCGCACCGAGCAGATCCGCCGTGAAGTGGCCAAGGTCATCGTGGGCCAGGTGGAGATCGTCGACCAGGTGCTGATGGTCCTGATCGCCGGCGGGCACGGCCTGCTGGTCGGCCTGCCGGGCATGGCCAAGACCACCCTCGTCGCCACGATCGCCAATGTGCTCGACATGGCCTTCCGACGCGTGCAGTTCACCCCCGACCTGATGCCGACCGACATCACCGGCACCGAGATCCTCGAGAACGACCCGGCAAGCGGCGAGAAGCGCTTCCGCTTCATCAAGGGGCCGATCTTCACCAACCTCCTGCTGGCCGACGAAATCAACCGCACGCCCCCCAAGACGCAGGCGGCCCTGCTCGAGGCGATGCAGGAGAAATCGGTCACGGTCGGCAACGAGACCTACAAGCTGGAGCCGCCCTTCTTCGTCCTGGCCACGCAGAACCCGATCGAGCAGGAGGGCACCTACCCCCTGCCGGAAGCCCAGCAGGACCGCTTCATGTTCAACCTCTGGGTCGACTACCCCAACGAGCAGGAAGAGGAGCTGATCGTCAAGACGACGACGGTCACGTCGGCCGAGAAGCCGCAGAAGGTCGTGAGCCGGCAGGAACTCCTGCAGTTGCAGGCGGTGGTCCGCAAGATTCCCGTTTCGGACCACGTCATCAAGTACGCCATCCGCCTCGTACGCGCCACGCGGCCCGGCGACGAGAAATCGCCCGATTTCATCAAGAAGTACGTCAGCAACGGCGCGGGGCCCCGTGCCGGTCAGTTTCTGATCCTGGCGGCCAAGGCGCGCGCGGTGCTCGAGGGGCGCATCCATGTGAGCTGCGCCGACGTGGCCCGGGCGGCGCTGCCGGTGCTGCGCCACCGCATCCTCTCCAACTTTGCGGCCGACTCGGAGGGCATCACGCCATCCAACCTGGTCGAACGCCTGCTCCAGACCGTCGAGCAGCCGGGTGAAGGCGATTACTGAAACGCCCGCCGCCGGGCGGGACGGCCGGCGCGCCTCCGCCGTCTGCCGCGAGGCCGGCGCCGCGGGGCTTCTCGCGCTGGCCCTCTATCTCGCCACGCTGCAACAGGACGTCTCGCTCCCCGACTCGGCCGTGATCATGGAGGCCATGCAGGGGCCGGTGATCAGCGCCTTCGCCTGCAACCACACGCTGAACAACCTGATCGGTTGGCTTGTCTGCCGCCTGCTGCCGGTCGGCACGCTCGCCTGGCGCTGCCACGCGGTTTCCGCCCTCGCCGGCGCCTGCGTGGTTGGCCTCTTTCACGCGCTGATCCGCCACCGGGGAGCTTCGCGCACCCTGGCCGCGCT
>JAAYZJ010000267.1 GCA_012514915.1 Lentisphaerota bacterium
GTGCTGCTCGACGATCAGGACCGCATCGGGCTGGCCCGCAACGAAGCCTGGGTCGGCCGGGTCGCCGAGGTGCTCGCCGAAGGACCGAGCCTGCGCAATCCCCGGCGTTGGAGCGGCCGCAACGGCCAGGGGAAGATCGTCGTCTTCGCGCCCGTCGAGGGCCTGAAGGCCGGAAGCGGTGTCCGGGTGCGAATCGAACGGGCCAAACCGCAGACGCTCTACGGCGTGATCGAGTATCGAGGCATGACATCATGATGACTTTGCAAGGATGGGTGGGTTTGCTGGCGCTGCTGGCGGGCATCAGTGGCCTGGCGGCAATCGCGGCGCCGGCGGCATGCGCCCGCGCGCTGCGTGCCCTGCCCCGCAACCGGTGGGCCGGTTATCTGCTCAGCACGGCGGCGCTGGCCTGGTCGGGCTGGCTCTTGTACACGATGCCGCTCGAATTCCTCATGCCCTACCGCCGCTTCATCCCCTGGGTCATGCTGGCGGCCATTCCGTTCTCCTGGTTCGCCATGCCCGATCTCCTGGCCGCCCGCGCGCTGGGCGGCCTGTTCGCGCTGATCCCCGCTCCGGTGCTGCAGTTGGTCCGTGTCCATCCCTCGCCGTGGCGCCTCGTCGTCGTCACGCTCCTCTACCTGATGGCCATCGCGGGCATGACCCTGATCATGGCGCCCTACCTGATGCGCGACGGGATCGCCTGGATGACGCGCTCCGGGCGGCGGCTGCGGATGTGCGGGGCCGTCCGGCTGCTGGTCGGGCTCCTGCTCGGCTGGCTGGCCCTGGCCGTCTTCAACTGACGGCGCCTAGCCGAGCATGACCTGCCCCCCCGTGACCGGCAGGGCCTGCCCGGTCTCGTAGGGCTGATCCATCAGATAGAACAGGGCATGCATGACGTCGGCGGTGGTGCAGCCGCGCCCCATCGGCACCTTGCTCTCGTAGAACCGCCGCACATCGGCCACGGTCTTGGCTCCCGGCACCTTGCCCGAACGGAGGTACTGCACAAACAGGCCGCGGTCGGGATCGGACCACAGGGGGCCGTCGAGGAAATTGCCCGGGCAGATGGCGTTGACCTTGATCCCCGACTCGACCAGTTCCAGCGCGAAGCTCTGCGTCAGGCCGATCCCGCCGAACTTGCTCCCGGCATAGGCCCCGTTCCGGTTGGAACCGACCAGTCCGGATTTGCTGTTGATCTGAATGATGTCGAATAGATGGTTCGGCGCCGCCCGATGCTGCCGGGCCATGACGGGCGCGAAGGCCTGCACCGCCGCGAAATACCCGGTATAGTTCACCTGTGCGACCCGCGCGAAATCGGCGATCGGCTGGGTCAGCACGCTGCCCGCCTTGACGATGCCGGCATTCGAGACGAGCAGGTCGAGCCCCCCCCACCGGCGGACGATGGCGTCGGCCGCCTCGCGTAGCGACTCGGGCCGGGTGACGTCCGCCACCACGCCCAGCGCCACCTCGCTTCCCGCCGCCGCGTTCAGCCGGTCGACCGCCGCCTGCACGCCGGCGGCGTTGATGTCGGCCAGCACGACCCAGGCACCCGCCGCCAGCAACTGGGTGGCGATCTCCAGCCCGAAGCCCTGCGCGGCGCCCGTCACAACGGCGATCTTGCCGGCGGCACGCCCGGGTCGGACGGAGCGGACGATCCGGATGTCGCCCAGCCCGGCGATCCGCAGCGGGCGGTCGTCGCCGCCGCGGCTGGCGAGGGCGCGCCGCAGGGTGTCGAGGCGCTCGCCTTCGGGCGTCGCGGGATCCCAGGCGAGTGCGACGGCATCGGGAGCGGGGGCGTCGAGCAGGGTGAGCAGCGGAA
>JAAYZJ010000268.1 GCA_012514915.1 Lentisphaerota bacterium
AGCCCGTCGTCGGCGCCTGCAGATAGCCGTGCATGCGCTGGCCGTAGTTGTCGGCGTAGTTGTAAGACGCGCGGAACCGGCTCGTGATCATCTGCCGGTAGTTGGGGAGGTTCGGATAGTTGGCGTTGCCGGTGAGGTAGCCGAGCGACTCGCCCCCGATGCCCGTCCAGACTTCGCGGACGATCCCCCATTCCGAAACGCCGGTGAGGTACGCCGGCTCCAGCACGGTGGCGGTCTTCGTCAGCGAGCCCGGGAAGAGGGAGTCGAACTTGTAGCCCGTACCCTCCATCGAGATCGTCAGGCCGGAGATCGTCTCCGACGACTCGTTCTTGAGCTCGACCTCGATCGAATAGGTTCCGACGGGTTTGATGTTGACCGTGAAGGGGATCTCCGCGGCGCGCGCCGCCGTGGCCGCCAGCACCGAGGCGATCAGGGCGCCGATGGCGGGGGTTGAGAACAAGCGGCTTGTTTTCATGGCAGACCTCATCGGGCGTTCAGGACGTCGATTTCGCTGATGCGGTTCAATTCAAAGCGGCCCTCGGTTTTGAGGCCGATCGGCGCCGTCGCGGGCGCGGGGCCCAGCGGCTTGTGCAGGCCGAGGATCTCCTCGCGGTAGGTGCCGGCGATACGCGAGACGCCGTAGCCCGCTGACTCGACGGCGCCGCCCGGCGCGTCGTCGAAGTCGAGGCGGATCTCGCGACGGATGTCGTAGCCCGTCGTGTGGTCGGGATGCCGCCGGTGGCGGAACGGGTTCGTCGGATGGGCGGCCGGCAGGACGAGCGTGCCCGCGAGCCCCGCCGGACCGAGGTCCGTCGGTTGCTCCAGCTCCGCTACGAGCCGCGGATCGCCCGATCCCGGCGCGAACGTCCCGGTCAGGGGCAGCTCCGTGCGGCGCGCCCGTGCCGCCTCGACATAGGCGCTGCGCAGGGCCTGGCTGGCCGCCGCCTTCGCCGCGCCCTGGAGTGACGCGGTGGTGAAGAGCGCGTTGCCCGCGCGCTCGGCGATGGCGGCTTCCGCCGCGGCGTCGGCCGCGACCGCGACCGCGCCCTGATAGGCCGCCGACTGCATGAAGGCGTTGTAGTCGAGCGTCGGCGCCGTCGCCGGGATTGTGCAGCCCGCCAGGCGTTCGGCCAGCTCCGCGCGGCCGGCCGCCTCGGCCAGGCGCATGATCTCCACGGCGGGGTGTGTCCGGTTCGCAAAGGCCGCGGCCGCCATCGCGCCGAGTACCGCGTCGATCGCGTCGGTCGAGCGCGTGTCGTCGTAGCGGTCCGCCTTCGCGAGCAGCCCGGCCGTGATCGCGTCGCTGGCGGCCGGCGTCGCACGCATCGCGGCCAGGACGCCGGCCTCCGTCGCGCCGGCCGCCTTGGCCGCGGCGGCGCCTGCCTCGGCGGCCGCCGTGATCATGTCGGCAAACACCTTGCCCGCGATGAACCGCGGGTACTTGTTTTCGTGGTCGGCCGCCGATGCCGCCGCGTGATGGACGGCAACGAGGCGATCGGCGGGATCCGCCGCCGCGGCGGCCGCCACCACGGCCTGGACCATCTCGTCCGCGCGCGTGTCGCCGTAGAACGAGCCCGTCCGCAGGGCTTCCGCCGCGGCGGAAAGGGTGGCGACGACCGGCGCGTTGGCATCGGCCGCGAGGGCGGCCAGCGCGGCATTGTCGAACTGATCCAGAAAGGCGCCGAAGGCGGCCGCGGCGTCCGCCTTGGCCGCGAGGGCGTCGAGCGCGGGGGTCATGGCCGCGACAGCCGCGGCCCGCGCCGCGTTGCGTTCCGCCGGGGTCGCCACCGTGAGCGAGGGCGTGGCCGCGAAGGCCGCGGCGCGGGCGGCCGCGTCTTCCACAATCGCGTCGAGCGCGGCGGTCGCCTGCGCGTCGCCGAAGTCGAAGACCGCGCTGGCGAAACGTTTCGCGGGCTGC
>JAAYZJ010000269.1 GCA_012514915.1 Lentisphaerota bacterium
CCGTCTTGATATCGAGGTAGCGCGCCTCGATGCGGTCGCGCATCTCGTCGGCCACGTTCCCCAGGCGCCTGAACAGGTCCTCGTCATGCCGGATGGCGAAGAACTCGCGGGCGTCCTGCATGGCCATGGACAGCGTGTTCTGGCAGACGACGCGGATCGGCGTGAACTTCACGTTGACCGTGCCGTGGCCGTCGTGGCGGTTCGAGATAAGCAGATAGCGCTCGATCTTGTCGCCCTTGGCGATTTCGAAGGAATCGTTCAACTTGGCCAGCACCCAGACGCGCTCGCCGCTGCCCAGGGCGCCTGCGGTCTCGTAGGTTGCGTAGCCTTTCTTGACCAGGGGGTCGAAGAAGGCGAAGGCATCCTTGTTCTGCAGGATCTCGTAGCGCCCCGAGACAATACCGAGCACCGGCTTCTTCTTGTCCTTCCAGCCCTCGTCCGGCACCACGGCAAAGGTGTCGGGAAGCACGGCGGTATCGGTCAGGGAGCGGTGGTAGAAGAGCGGCGCCTTGACGAGCGTCCAGTCCAGCTTGGCGGCCTTGATGGCCTCGGCAGCGCTGGGCGGTCGATCGAGTTGCACCCCCTCGCGGTGCCAGGGTATCTCGCCGACATAGAACATCGCGGCCTTGCCGTCATCGCCGAATTTCAGTTCATGCGCCATGGTCAACCTCGCTTTCCTGTTGCGTTCCGGGGAGAGAGCGGCACCACATGCTTGACGTCGGCAGGCTCATTGCCCGGCGGCAGCTTGCGGTGCTTCCTGCGGGCCACGTCCGCGACGCTCTTGAGGCTGGCGAGGCGTCTGCTCCCCTGGAGGGGGACAAGGCTCTCGTCATACCAGGAGAACCACGGCAGGCCTGCGTCGGTAAAGGTCCTGGCCGTGACGGGCGTCTCGGGCGGGTTCGCGTCCGTGATCCGCCGCCACTCCTCCGAGGCGACCAGATGGACGAAGCAGCGGCCGCGCTGACCGCGTTCCCAGTCGGCCAGAAGATAGGGATCGGCGGCGATCTCCTGCCGCATCCGGCCGCCGGCGGCCAGCCCCATCTCGTATTGGGCGGGGGCTTCGTCCACGTAGAGACCCTGGCGAGGGGTCGCTTCCGGATAGCTGTAGTGGAATGGGAAGCGCTTCTCGAAGACTTCGCGCCGCATGGGGCGCACCTGGATCTGGATGCCGCCCGTGTCGCCGCTTCCGGCGATCTGCTCCGCGGCGGTGGTTCCCTCGCCGAGGGGCATGGCGACGAACTGCCGGATCATCCCCTTGCCGACGCAGAACCCGTCGAGCCAGGGTTGGTCGGGCACGACCAGGTAGTTCTGCGCGGGCCGACGGCGAAGCAGCGATGTCCAGCGCGTCCCCGAGACGGCGTTGATCTTGCCGCAGCCGACCGTGACGGCAAAGGGATAGGGGGCGCCGTGGTTCTCGATCTCGTCGCTCGTGGACTCGATCCACAGCGCCTCGGCCCGGTGCATCGGGATCATCACGCCGCCATGCCGACGCCAGGCCGGCGGAACGTGGCTGACGCTATCGTCGACCGGCCGCAGAGGAAAGGCCCCCAGGCCG
>JAAYZJ010000270.1 GCA_012514915.1 Lentisphaerota bacterium
ATCGAGGCTGCTGGCGTACAGCCCGCCCAACCGGGACCAGACGTTCAGCAGGCAGCCGCAGTCCGGCAGCCACACGTTGGCCAGGTCTTCAACCGTACCGGCTACGGTTGTCAGGTTTGTGGCAAAAGGCCACATCAGCGGACTTTCCCGTCCGTTCCAGTCGTACGCCGGGTTTAGCGGATCGCGCAACGGATCCGGCACGTAGGCGTGCAGCAGAAGGTTGCCGGCTTCCGTCAGGATGGTCGCGAAGAGCAACTCCTCTTCGGGTTCCGGACACAGGGCGAGTTTTCGCGAGGACGCCGCCGTGACCGGCCGTTCGCTCTCGCCGCCGGGAACCGCTCCGCGCCAGCCGTCCCAATAGCGAGAGGCGACCTCGCCGCTGTCGCGCGCATACACGATGCGCCCGGGTTCGGGGCTGTCCCGCCCGACTGCGGCCAGGGCGATGTCGCGCCGGCCAGCGATGGCCTGCACGGTCTGCGGCGCGCCCCAACTGTCGGACGCGGCATCATAACCCACCGCGCGCACGGCCGTTTCCGTTGATTCGGCGTAACGGGGCGACTGGACGTAGACCAGGCTGTTGGTCAAAGCTGTCTCGAAGAACGCCATTTCGCACAGGTGGCTGTGCAGCGCGGCCACTTGCCGCGCGGACTGCCACGCGGTCCCGTCAAACCGTGCGGCGTGCAGCACCGAGTACGCCTCGAGATTGGACAGGAGACCGGGACGCTCCTCCCAGATCAGAAGGACGTTTCCGGCCGGGAGTTCGACGAGCAGAACCTTGCCGAGCCCCTCGACATCCGTCGCGACGGGCACGGGCGCGGCAAAGCCGTCGCCCACCGCCAGGCTGACCACGAGATCCGTGCGCCCCAGCGCCTGGTCATACCTGCCGAAAGCCAGCCGTCCGCCGCACAGCGCGTAGGAGGATCCTTTCGGCAGATTGCGCACCACGGCCGGACGCGTCCCGGTAAACACGGTCGAGGCTATAGGACGTTCAACCGTGTTCACCGTGAGATCGGCCATGGTCAGCAGGCTCTCGGTGGTGAACTGGTGGTCGATGCGCGCGAGGTTGATGGTCCAGTCTTTCTCGATCTCCGTGATGTAGGCGTCGAGCTTGGCGCGAATGAAGGCGTTGACGTCGCCCTGGACGCGCTTGATCGGGGGCCAGTCGCCGAACGTGTTGGGTGTGATCACCAGAGAGGGCTGGCCCGCCACCAGATCGTCTTCGTTACCCGTGATTTCGATGCCGGCGTGGACGTTGAGATGATCGCCGAGCCCCGAGCCCTCGAAGCCGGCCCCGAAACTCACGCCCAGCTTGAACTCGTTGGCATAGGCGCCGGAATTGTTCTCCTGGCCGCCGAAGCA
The DNA here is from genome assembly GCA_012514915.1 of Lentisphaerota bacterium. Taxonomy (GTDB): domain Bacteria; phylum Verrucomicrobiota; class Kiritimatiellia; order RFP12; family JAAYLN01; genus JAAYLN01. The sequence goes on from JAAYZJ010000270.1 coordinate 1,360, forward strand.
GTGACGGTTGGGCGTCAACTGCAGATCGTCCGCCCGCGTAAGAATAGGGCGGGTCACCAGCGGATCGGGCTCTCCGACCTCAGCGGCCCTGCCCGGTTCCAAGGTGCGCCAGGTGCTGGTGTTCTGGATGTTGCCGCCCGCGTCCAGCCGCCCGTACAGCTTCAACGCGCCGGTCTTGTCCGCCAGCATCAGCAGCGGCCCGACGTACGGCAGCTTTCCGGTCATGCCTTCAAGATTGTAGCGGAGGGTCAGATCCAGGCCGGCTCCGACCGAGGTGCACACTTCGCGCTCCGCCCACAGACCGCCCGCGAGTGACGTGCTGCGCCGCGTCGAGGCGTTGCCGAAGACCTTGTTCAGGCTGCCCTCGATGCCGATTTTCTTAAGGAAGGCCGGCGCGTAGTCTTCCAGATCAATGTCCTCCTTGCCGATGCTGCCGCCCACCTCGAAGGAGAGGGCCTGGCTTTGTCCGTTGAATTCGATCTTCGCCTCGGACTCGAACTGCATGCCAAGCAGCCCCGGGCCGATGCCCAGGCCTCCTTTCGAAGGCGCGTCGGCGCCCTCCTCCCAGGCCACGCCGAGGCCGTACGTGTAGGTCAGATAGCCGTCCTCTTCCGAGATCCCTCCCGAGAGCGAGGGCAGCGCGGAGAGCTTGCCGTCGGGCACTTTGGAGAGATAGGACGATTTCAGGTCCGCGTATGCGCCCTGCGCGGCGGAGGCGCTGGCCAGCGAGTCCGCCGCGAAGGCCAGCCAGCGCGGCAGCTTGACCGAGGTGATCGGGTTCTCGCCGAGCGCGAGCATGGCGCAGGCACCCGCCTCCGAACGCGCCACGAGCATAGGAGCCAGCGTGCCGGGACGC
>JAAYZJ010000271.1 GCA_012514915.1 Lentisphaerota bacterium
AAGGAATCGTCGTGCTCCAGCACCTCGGCGGGGAGATTGCCCAGGTCGACCAGGTGGCGCTGCAGTTCGCGAACCGGGATCTCCCGCGGTCCGCATCCCGCCCGGGCGGCCCAGGCGGCGGCCACGCCCGCAGCGTAGCCCTGGTTGGCCAGGTCGTACTGCATGCGGACCAGAGCCGCGGCATCCCGCTCCATGCCGATCCCCAGGCCGCACACCAGCAGCCCGTCGAGGCCGTGCGGCAGCAGGCAGCGGTAGGGCGTGTAGCAGCTTCCCCCCGGCGCGGGATGGTTCATGCGGCGCGAAACGTCGTCGTGCGGCAGCAGCGCGAAGAGCGGCGTACTCGGATAGCCATGCGAATCGTAATCGCTGGCCGACCAGACGACGGTGTCGGGATAGGTTCGCCCGGCGATGGGGTCGAGGTAGCGGAGGGTGAAGTCGGCGACGATCCGGCGACGCTCGCGGCTCTGGATCATGGGGGTCGTGTCGAAGGCCTCGCGCTGCGCCAGTTGCACGCTCGTGTAGGCCCGCCAGACGTCGACGAGATCCGTCTCGTCGACCAGCAGCAGGTCGCTGTTGCGCTGGTCGCGGCCCGGTTGACGGACCGCCAGGCCGGCTCCTTGCAAGGCCAGGTCGCCGGTTTCCAGATCGCCGAAGCGGCAGTCGGCGCCGGCGGCGGCCGCCACATCGGCGTTGCCCGTCGCATCGATCACGACATCCGCCAGCACGACTTCGCGTCCGGCGGGTGTCGCCACGACAATGCCGCAGACCCGCTGCTGCCGCATGCAGGCCCCACAGGCCAGTGCGCCCAGCCGGATGTCGCCTCCGGCTTTTTCGATTTCCCGCCGGTACCAGGCCATTTTTGTTTCGGCATGCCGGGGAAACGGCACTTCGCGGGCAAAACCGATCTGCTGGCCATGGTAGGGCTCGGCAATCATCCCCACCGTTCCGATGCCGCCGAGTCCCTCCTGGTATTCGACGACCAGCGTCCGCGCGCCCTGGCGTGCCGCGGCGATCGCGGCGGGCGCCCCCGACGTGCCGCCGCCGACCACCACGACATCATAACGCCCGGTCACCGGCAACGTTCCGGCGGCGGCGGGCAGGCGTGCCTGCGAGCCTGGCAGGGGGCGTCCGCCCTGCAGGCCTTCCGCGACGTCCAGATCGCCGGCTTGCGCACCCGGTGTTCCCGGCGCGAAAACGCCATCCTGCCGTGCGCGTGGCGTCACCCGCGCGGCGGCATGCCGTCCCAGGCGTTCACCCACGGCCAGCAGCGCGCCGGGTTGCAGCAGTTGCGCCGCCACATCGGTCGACAGGTCGGCACAGCCGCCCAGCGCGAAGAGATGCGGATCCTCCTGCGTCTCGAACGCCGCCAGGGCTGCCGGCGTGTCGAGCTCCCGGACGTCCGTCAACGGTGCCCGCCCGACGATCCGTGCCGGCGGCACGCAGAACAACCGCTCGGCGCCGCGCAGCAAGCCGTCGGGCGGGGTCATGGCACGGGCTTGAAGTTCCGCCTGGTTGAGCGCCGCGGCGGTCCATGCCGGCAGGTCAAGATCCAGCACCAGGGTCTCGCACGAGAAGTCGGCGGGCGCGGCGCGGTCCGCCGCGGGCGGCGCGACCGCGCGCAGGACGTTCCGTTCGAAACGGACGCGTCCGCCTGTCCAGGGGTGAAAGCGGCAGCCGGCCTGGCGGCAGATCCAGGCGTAGTCGGTGGCATCGATCACTCCTTTGGCGATCACGGCCTGGCGCCCGCTGCGGTTGGCGATCACCAAACCGCTGATGGCCCCCGCCGCGTCGCGCAGGATGCCGGTCGCCATCGAACCCAGCACAACCTGGACGCCGGCGTCGACGAGCCGGCGGGCCAATACCGCCTTGACGCGCCCCGGAGTGGTCGTGCCCGTCTCCCCGAACAGCTCATCGGCCAGCGGCAAATCACCCGTGCAGGTTGCCCCCCGGGAGAGCCGGAGCGTGGCGCACAGGTCTTCGCCGAGATAGGGAAAAGGAGCAGCGACAAGCACCCGCGCCCCCTGTTCCGCCGCAGCGACGGCGGCGGCCACGGCGGCCGTGGTTCCACCGGCGATCGCCAGGTCGACACAGGCCAGAACCGGCAGGTTGCGCGCCGACTGCACCACGCTGTTATCCGTTCCTTCCATCAGTCGCCCTTCAAGCGGGCAGCGATCACCGATCCCTGCCGTTGCAGATGGTTCCACGCCGGGACCGGCCGGCGGGAAACCCCGTCCGTCAGCCGATCCGCTCGTCCAGCCGCGCTTTCAGCGCGGCGGGCGTCAGGCGCTCCTGCTGCATCGTGTCGCGGTCGCGCACGGTGACGGTGCCGTCCTCGAGCGTCTGGAAGTCGACGGTCACGCAGTACGGCGTGCCGGCCTCGTCCTGGCGGCGGTAGCGGCGTCCGATGGCGCCGCTGGCGTCCCAGAAGCAATTCCAGCGACGCTGCAGTCCCGCGAAGATCTCGCGCGCGCAGGCCACCAGCTCGGGCTTGTTCTTGACCAGCGGAAACACGGCGACCTTGATCGGCGCGATCGCCGGGTCGAAGCGCAGCACGGTGCGGACATCCTCCCGGCCCTTGTCGTCGACCAGCTTCTCTTCGCGGTAGGCGTTGCAGATCAAAGCCAGCGCAAGCCGGTCGACACCGGCCGAAGGCTCGATGACGTGCGGGATGTACTTGCCTTCGAACAGCTTGTCGACGAAGGCCCGGGCCGTGTCGGGATCGCGCCCCGCCGCCGTCCAGGCGGCGACTGTGCGCGCGCGGAACGCCTCGCGCCCGGCCTCGTCGAGCTTGGCCGCGGCGAGCTTGAGCGGCTCGTCGAACACCTCGAGCGACTTGCCGCTGTGCATCTGGTGCTGGGTGAGGTCGAAGGCGCCGCGCGCGGCGATCCCCTCGAGCTCCTGCACGCCGAAGGGGAAGGCATACTGGATGTCGACGCAGGCGCGCGCATAGTGCGCCAGTTCGTCCTTCGGCTGCCAGAATTCGACCAGACTGTCGGCGGGAAGCCCCGCGTCCCGGTACCAGGCCTTGCGCTGCTCGACCCAGTACTTGTGCCAGACTTCCCAGCCCCAGTTGTCGCGCGGC
>JAAYZJ010000024.1 GCA_012514915.1 Lentisphaerota bacterium
CGCCGAAGAGCGAGACCGAGCTCGCGCCGGAGGAGCGCCTGCTGCGGGCCATTTTCGGCGAGAAGGCGGCCGATGTGCGCGACACGTCGCTCACGGTTCCCAGCGGCGTCTACGGCATCGTGATGGACGTCAAGGTGACGGCGCAGCAGGATGCCCGCCGTGGCGGTGCCGTGCCGCCCATGCCGCGCCTGCTGGGCGACGAGCCGATCGAGGGCGTCGAGGACGACGCGCCGCACACGCTCGAGATCGACGAGCCCGACGAGAACGCCGGCGAGATCAAGCCGCACGCCGAGGCGCTCGGCGTGCGCGACGTCGAGGCCGAGCGCAAGAAGCAGCGGGCGGCGCTCGAGGAGCAACTGACGACCGCGCTGAGCAACATCCTCCTGGGCGAGAAGATCCCCCTCGACGTCATCGATGTCGAGACGGGCGACACGATCATCCCCGCGAACCGCAAGATCACCAAGACCCTGCTGGCGCGCCTGGCCCGCGCCCACGACCACATCCAGATCGAGCAGAGCCCGGTGCAGCAGAAGATCGAGGCGATCATCGGCGAGTTCCGCCCCAAGTTCGATGCACTCGACGCGCAGGCCGACACGTTCGGGCTCGAGGCCTTCGGCAACACCGAGGCCCACGGCGTCGTCAAGCAGGTGCGCGTCTACATCGCGAGCAAGAAGAACCTCTCGGTGGGCGACAAGCTCGCCGGCAGGCACGGCAACAAGGGTGTCGTCGCCCAGATCGTCCCCGTCTGCGACATGCCCTTCCTGCCGGACGGCACCCCGGTCGACATCGTCCTCAATCCGCTCGGCGTCCCGTCGCGCATGAACCTCGGGCAGCTTTTCGAGACCTACCTCGGCGCGGCCTGCAAGGTGCTCGGCTTCCATGCCGCGACACCGGTGTTCGACGGTGTCTCCGAGGCCGAGATCGACAGGCTGCTGCGCGAGGCGCGCGAGGTCCAGGACCGGACGCCGGGCGAGACGCCCTACCTGAGCGAGGACGGCAAGTCGGTGGTCTTCGACGGCCGCACGGGCGAGCCGTTCGACCAGCGTGTCGTCGTCGGGCAGATCTACATGCTCAAGCTGCACCATCTGGTGACCGACAAGATCCATGCCCGCGCGACGGGTCCCTACTCGCTCGTCACGCAGCAGCCGCTCGGCGGCAAGGCCCAGTACGGCGGCCAGCGCATGGGCGAGATGGAGGTCTGGGCGCTCGAGGCCTACGGCGCCGCCTACGCCCTGCAGGAGCTGCTGACGGTCAAGAGCGACGACGTCGCGGGCCGCACCCGCATCTACGAGTCGATCGTCAAGGGGGCCAACACCCTCGAGGCCGGCATGCCGGAGTCATTCTCGGTGCTGATGAACGAGCTGCGCGGCCTCTGCCTGGACATGAAGCTGCTGGGCGGCGACAGCCACCCGGCGCCGGTGATCTAACGCCTTTAGCAGGAGACGAACATTGAATCCATATGCAGCCAAGGAAGTGCTGGGAGCCTTCGATTCCGACCAGTATGATGCGGTGAGCATCACGCTGGCGTCGCCGGAGACCATGCGCTCGTGGAGCCACGGCGAGGTTCGCAATCCCGAGACGATCAACTATCGGACCTATCGGCCCGAGCGGGACGGTCTCTTCTGCGAGCGGATCTTCGGGCCGACCCGCGACTGGGAGTGCGCCTGCGGCAAGTACAAGCGGATCAAGCACAAGGGCGTCGTGTGCGACCGCTGCGGCGTTGAAGTCACGGTCTCGCGCGTCCGCCGCCAGCGGATGGGGCATATCGAGCTGGCCGTGCCGGTCTCGCACATCTGGTTCTTCAAGTGCACCCCGAGCCGCATCGGCCTGATGCTCGACCTGACGGCCACCCAGCTCGAGCGCGTCCTCTACTACGAGGATCGGCTGGTGGTCGATCCCGGCGACACGCCCCTGAACTATCTCCAGCTCCTGCCCGAGAACGAGTACGCCGAGGCCGTCGAGAAGTACGGCGAGAATTTCCAGGCGATGATGGGAGCCGAGGCGATCCGCAAGTGCCTGGGCAAGATCGATCTCGACCAGATGATGGCCGATCTCGAGGAGCAGATCGAGGTCACCAAGAGCAAGCAGACCCGCAAGCGCATCACCAAGCGGATGAAGGCCTGCGAGGGGTTCCGCGCCAGCGGCGCCAAGCCGGAGTGGATGATCCTCGACGTGCTGCCCGTCATCCCGCCGGAGCTGCGCCCGCTCGTCCCGCTCGAGGGCGGACGCTTCGCGACGTCCGATCTGAACGATCTCTACCGCCGC
>JAAYZJ010000272.1 GCA_012514915.1 Lentisphaerota bacterium
AGACAAAGGCCGCGACGAGTAGGGTCTGGCCGATGCGCCGGCGCACGGCGACGGGCGTGCCGGACGGGATGGCGCCGCCGTCGAGGGCGCGCGCCTTGATGTAGCCGACGCTGCCACTGACGAGCGCGCGCACTTCGCCGGTTCCGCCGAACGGGATGTCGATGTAGACGGTCGCCTCGGATCCCAAGGCCGAATCGAGATCGCGCGTGCCGGAATGGGCGAGCCGGGGCAGCAGGTGCAGCAGCAGGGCGACGGACGACATGCCGCCCAGCCCCCAGACGACGGCCGATCCGAAGACGCGCGGGAGCGGCAGGCCGCGCTCCAGGTACAGCGCGGCGGCCCAGAAGAAGAGCGTGAAGAACGTGATCAGTGCCCGCATGCTGAGCAGTTTGAATGCGAGCGCGGTCGCCACGGCATCGCCCGGGGCGGCCTCGGCGTCAGTGTCGCCCTCCGTCCCGTCCAGATCGCCGTCATGGGAGAGTCCGAGCAGCGCGGCGGCGAACTGCCAGACGAAAGGGACGCTGACGCAGATGGCGAGTCCGTAGAGGGTCTGGTTGAGTCCCGAGAGTGATTGCCACCAGTCTGTCATGTTGGGCCTCCTGTCCGTTCGTCCAGCCGCGCAAGATCCACCGGGGCACGCAGGCGGCGTACTGTGCGCCGGATCATCAGGCGCGCGTCCCGGTCATCCGTGGGCGACAGCCCGTCGGACCGGGCCGCGGCGCGCTGGCCGCAGCCGTGGCGATACGTGCGGATGGTGACGGTAACGGCCGAGTCCCCCGGCGTCGTCCGCGGCGCGAGATGGTGGGTCCAGCGACCGGTCGTGGAGGCGCGTGACGGCAGAAACGCCAGCGCGGCAGAGGCAAACCCCGGCAGCAGGAAGGGACAGTCGGCGACGGTGCGGAGGCGCGTTTCCAGATGGGTGGAGATCGCCTGCCGGTCGAAGACGAAAGTGTCGTCATCGCGGAAGCGTCCCAGGCGGAACCACGGCGCATCGGCCGACCAGGGCATCTCCACGAGACGGCACACCCATGGGTTGAGCGGCCCTTCCGGATGGCCGAAGCAATAGCAGGCGCCTGCGGGCGACGCCTCGCGCGCCGCGGCGCAGGCGGCCAGCGTCGACGCGGGCGGCGGCGTCGAGACCGTGGCCCCGTCCGCCTGCCGCGCCTCGTCCACCGCCGGGGGCGGCGGGGAGCGTCGTTCCGTTGGCTGCGCCTCCCGGGGCGCGCCGCCGGGGGAAAGGGCGGAGGAAGGCGCGCGTGAAGGGATGGGGGGTGGCGCGTCGGGAACCGCAGGCGCCGGCGTCCTTCCGCATGCCCGCCGGCCGTCGCGGGTGTCCGGGGGCGCGGGAGGGCGGCGTGGCTGGATGCAGCGCAGACGGACGCGCACGCGCTTGACGATCATGTCCATGTCCGCCTGGGCGAAGCCGAGCCCGGAGAGAAAGGCTTCCAGCGGTTGGGATTCGTAGGGCGAGACCTGGCCGTCGGCCAGCGCGACGAGAACCATGTTCTCGATCATCTGCATGTTGG
>JAAYZJ010000273.1 GCA_012514915.1 Lentisphaerota bacterium
CGCCTGGGCCAGAAACAGGGGGATGCCCACGGCCGCCCCGGCTTCGACGCCCAGCGAGCGCGAGAGCATGTAGTAGGCCCCGCCGCCCCGCACCCGCATATTGGTGGCCAGCGCCGAGACCGAAAGCCCCGTGATGAAGGTGACTGAACTGGAGAGGGTGATGATGGCCAGCGTCGCGGCCAGTCCGACGTGCCCCAGAACCCACCCCATGCGCAGGTAGAGGATCACGCCGAGGATCGTCAGGATGCTCGGCGTGAACACGCCCTTGAAAAGGTTCCAAATCGATACCCGGAATCGGCGCCTGGCTCGCTTCTCATCGACACCTGCCTGTCGCGCGACTAGACCAGACGCAGCAGTTCCGGCGCGACCCGGCCCAGCAGTTCCCGGCAGAGACGGAGCACCTCGGCTGCTGATTCAGCCTTCAATGCCTCTTCCGCCAATTCACGGGCCTGCGCCAGCGTCGCCTTGCGGACGGCATCCTTGACGCCCGGGATGGCGGACGGCACCATGCTGAGCGAATCGACCCCCATGCCCAGCAGCAGCAGGGCGGTCATCGGCTCCGAGGCCATTTCGCCGCAGACGCTCACGGGTAGCCGGTGCCGGTGACCGGCTTCGATCGTCATGGCCATCAGGCGCAGCACCGACGGATGCGTCGGCTGGTAGAGGTGGGCCACCCGTTCGTTGATCCGGTCGGCCGCGAGCGTGTACTGCGTCAAATCGTTCGTGCCGATCGAGAAGAAATCACACTCCCGCGCCAGGACATCGGCCATCAGGGCGGCGGAAGGCACCTCGATCATCGTGCCGAGATCGATCGGCGGGCAATCGATTCCCTCGGCGAGGACATCGTGGACGCAGGCGTTCAGCAGCTCACGCGACTGCCGCAGTTCCTCGATGTCGCTGACCATGGGGACCATGATCTGGACGTCCCCTTCGGCACGGGCCCGCAGGATGGCCCGCAACTGGGCCTTGAAGACATCGGGGTGGCGCAGCAGGTAGCGGATCGACCGCATGCCGAGAAAGGGGTTGGCCTCCTGCTCCAGGCCGGCCGAGCCGGCGAACTTGTCGCCCCCGAGGTCGAAGGCCCGCACGACCAGCGGACGTCCCTTGAGGGTTCGCACGGCCGAGACGTAGGCATCCGTCTGCCGGCTTTCGCTCACCGGGCGGCCCGAGGCGAGCCACAGGTACTCCGTGCGGAACAGGCCGATCCCCTCGGCGCCATGCACCTCGAGCGACGACATTTCCCCGACGTTCTCGACGTTGGCATAGAGGGGGATGCGGTGGCCGTCGCACGTCACGGCCGGGAGATCGCGCAACGGCGCCAGCTCGCGCCGCACGTCGGCCCGGTCGGCCGCCATGCCGTCCAGCCGCTGCAGTTCGCGCGGGGGGGGGTTGATGATCACCACCCCACGCGAACCGTCGAGGCCCAGAATATCGCCCGTCTGGGCAGCCGTGGCGATGTTGCCGAGGCCGAACACGGCGGGGATCTCGAGCGCGCGGGCGATCAGGGCCGCGTGCGAAGTCATGCTGCCACGGTCGAGCGCGATGCCGCGCACGCAG
>JAAYZJ010000274.1 GCA_012514915.1 Lentisphaerota bacterium
ACTCACGGACCGACTGGCTGCTGGAGACGTCGGCACGGATGAAGCGGGCATCGCCGCCCGCCGCGCGGATCGCCGCTTCCGCCGCGCGTCCATGCGGTTCGGAAATCTCGGCGAGCACCACACTGGCGCCCTCGCGCGCAAATGCCTTCGCGCCGGCCAGGCCAATGCCCTGACCCGCGCCCGTGACGACCGCGACCTTGTCCTTAAGCCTCATGCCCGCTCCGCCGCCGTCCCTGCCCCCGGGATCAGCAGGGCTCCATCGGCGTCCACTTCCGGTCGCTCTGATGGCTCTTGAAGACCGTCTCGATAAAAGCCATCCCGCGGACACCGTCCTCGACCGTCGGGTAGGACGGCTGGTAGTCCGTCCCCGCGAGGCGGGCGTCGATCGCCCGGGCGAAGTCGGTGTAGATGTTGGCGAAGCCCTCGATGAAGCCTTCGGGATGGCCCGCGGGGAGACGGCACCAGACGGCGAGCGAGGGATCCATTTCGGCCCAGGAGCGGCGGTAGACGCGCATGGCCTGGTCGTTCGCGCGCCAGATCAGATTCTCCGGCTCCATCTGGCTCCACTCGAGCGACCCGGTCGTACCGTAGATGCGGATCTTGAACTGGTTCTCCTCGCCGCTGGCGACCTCGCAGGCTTCGATGACGCCGTGGGCGCCGCTGTCGAAACGGAGCAACACGGTGCCGTCGTCGTCCAGTTGGCGTCCCTCGACGAACGTCGCCAGATCGGCGCAGACCTGGGTGATCTTGAGCCCCGTGATGAATTCGGCCAGATGCTCGGCATGCGTGCCGATGTCGCCGATGCAAGCGCAGATGCCGGAATAGCGGGGGTCGCAGCGCCACAGGGCCTGCTTGCCCGCGTTGGGAGCGGCCAGCCAGCCGAGGTCGTACTGCACGACGACCTTGCGGATGGCGCCCAGCTTGCCGGCCCGGCACATCAACCGGGCCTGGCGCACCATCGGGTAGGCCGAGTAGTTGTGCATCAGGCAGAACAGCAGCCCCGTTTCGCTCACCTGGTCGCGGAGCTTCTTTGCCTCGGCGAGCGAAAGCGTCATCGGCTTGTCGCACAGGACGTGGAACCCGCTGTCGAGCGCCGCCATGGCGATCTTGAAATGCGACACGTTGGGCGTGGTGATGGCGACAAAGTCCATCCGTTCGTCCGCGGGCCGTTTCCGTTCCTGCTCGAACATCTCGCTGTAGGAGCCGTAGCAACGCGACTCGGGCAGGAACAGCTCGCCGGCCATCGCCTTGCTTTTGGCGGGATCCTGGCTGAACGCGCCGCACACCACATCGATCAGACCGTCCAGCCTGGCGGCCGCGCGATGCACGCCGCCAATGAAGGCGCCGGGGCCGCCTCCAACCATGCCCATCCTGATTTTCCGTTTCATCGAGAGCTCCCAAGGTTGTTGACACCGTAACATATGATGTCAGCTTGCCAGATCGGGGAAGGCAGGGCAAGAACATTCCGGCACGCGGAGTTTACGTCTTACGTCAGGGTTCAATAGTGGGTGTATCATGCGCATGAACCACCAGTTGGCCGACATCCATTTTTGACTGCGCGTGCCTGCACGCGCTTTCTCTCCCGCCGCCTGCGGCGGTAAAATCCAGTTCGGGTACGGGGTGATGGGGCGGTACGGTGGTGCGTCACCCGGCTGCGGAGCAGGCTCCGCGATAGAAAGAGCGCGCGGAGCCGCGCGCAACAATCGCACAGCCCGGCCACCAACCGAATACGGCCCGACATAGCGGCTGATTGACAGAGATAGTCCAATATCGTAATATCCCATCCTGAACCACGTAATCAGGCACTGTCATCATGCCGAATGAACGACAAACGAATCCACGACCGCGCGTCACCAGCGAGGCGAGCCTGCTGCCCGTCTGGCGGCGCATCCACCAGGCCATGGGCCAGCGCCTCTCGCGCCACGGCCTGCCGCTCTCGCTGGCCGTCGCCCTGCTCAGCCTGCACACGCGCGACGAGGTGGCCGAGCCCACCCGGCTCGCGGATCTGCTCCTGCTGCCCCGCCAGACCATGACCTTCGTGCTTGACGCCCTCGAACGCAGGGGACTGGCGCGCCGCCGTCCGCACCCCGTCGACCGGCGGCGCAAGATCATCGCGCTCACCGCGCGCGGACACCAGCGGGCACAGGCCATTCTCGACGACCTGATCGCCTATGAAACCGACGCCGCGCGCCTGACCTTCTTGCCCGACGAGGCCGCCGTCTTCCGCCAGACGGTGACGCGCCTGGCCGACGTCCTGGAACAGTTGAACCTCCCCGCCCCTTCCGCCCAGGCCGCGTTGACCGGGCATCGCACCTAGTTTTTCATGCGCCATGCAAACAACCTGTCCATCCTGTGATCCTGTCAAAAGCAACTCGGCTACGCCGGGCATGCGCAATCCGCGGCCATCTCCCCTGCTCGCCCTTCTGGCGGCCGCGCTGCTGTGCCTGGCCGGCTGCGCCTCCTTCGATGCCGACCAGACTCGCCGGGATCAGACCCAGGCGTTCCGCGCGCTTCTGGATCGCCAGGCGCGGGAACTGCTCGCGCACCCTCTCTCGCTGGATGCCTGCATCCGCCTCGCGATGACCAACAACTACG
>JAAYZJ010000275.1 GCA_012514915.1 Lentisphaerota bacterium
CGTAGGCGGCGGCCAGCAGGAGAAAGACGAAGCCGAAATCGGGTCCGAAGAGGATGGCCCAGGCGCCAAAGAGACCGGCCAGGGCGAAATAGGGCCAGCCGTCCCCCCGCAGCCCGCGGACCAGAAAGCCGAACATGAACGTGACGTAGACGGTCATGTGGAAAAAGCCCATGTGTCCCGCCGAGATCAGCGTGAACGAGTAGCCGGCGAAGGCCAGGATTCCGCCGCCGATCCAGGCCACCGCGGGCGGCAGGTCGCGCCCGCGCAGGAAGTAGGCGCAGCCGGCGGCAATCAGCAGGGTATCGAGCAGGTAGATGAGGTCGTGGTGAACCAGCGGCGGCAGCAGCAGGCTGAAGAGGTGGTGCGGCGAGATGGCCGTATTGCCGGCCAGGAACTGCTCGATATACCGCAGCCGGTGCGCGGCGGGAAAGAAGGGCGCCGAATCGGGCGAGGGCAGCGCCACGTAGTAGCCCCGGACCGGCCAGAACAGGATGACCCCGAGGGCGCACCAGACCAGGAATGGCCAGAGACGGGAAAAACGAATGGCGGGGAGCTTCATATCGGGGTGGTATTATGGCATCGATTGCGGTCGAGTGCAATCGATTGCAGTCGAGGGCAGGCGCAGGGCTGTCGAGGAGGCACGCCCTAGGGCCGCACCTCCCGGGTGCCTTTGCAGCCGGGGTAGGCAGTGCAGCCCCAGAAGTCGCCCGAGGCGCCGTGCCGCAGGCGCATCGGCTCGCCGCACTTCGGGCAGACGGGGGCGTCTTCCGGCACGGGCTGATGCTGCTCGCGGCGCGCCTCAGCGCGGACGGCGGTCAGGCGTTCGTGAAAGCCGCCCTCCTCCCGAAACTGGACGCCCATCTTTTCGAGCTGCTTGTCCATCATGTTGACGGTGCGGTTGATCAGGATCAGCAGCGCGTTGGACACGACGCAACTGTCGTCGGCTTCCAGCCACGGCGCGAAGCGCTTCCGTTCCGTCAGGATGCGGACGCAGGCGTCGTGATTGATGTCGTCGCCGTAGTCGGCGGGCGCGAGGCGCACGCCGAAAACCGCCTGCGCCTCGGGCGAGCTCTGGCGCCAGGGTGCCTGATCGTGGTCCATGAGCCAGGTCGTGTAGTCGTCGCGCAGCTCGCAGAGGCTCGCCCGGCCGACATCCATCAGGTTGATCGCGGTCGAGAGGGAGGCCTTCATCCGCTCGGAGCCCTCGACCAGGTTCTTGACGCCCGAGCGGGCGGCCTGCGTCATCTGGTCGACCTGGCGGCCGCACGGGTCGTTCGTGCGGTTCAGAAAGCGGCGGCAGAACGAGAGCGTCGCCAACTGGATGATGCTCGCGATCGTGTAGGAATCAAGGCGGCGGTAGCCGCCGCATTTATGGAAGAGTTCAGTCATGGGGGAGCTCCTTGTTTGTGTGTTTACGTGTTTCGATTGCTATCGATTGCTATCGATGCAATCGAGTGCAGTCGAATGCTATCGAGAATGGTTGCCTTCCCGGCGGCTGCGCACGAACCACTCGACCAGCATCCCGCCGGTGAAGGCGGCGTTGGCCAGGAGCATGATCGTCACGAACCCCTGCAGGCTGGGCTGGTAGCGGGCCGCCACCCAGTTCCAGAGCGTGGCCGGCAGCCAGGGGCGCAGCGCCGCCCAGCCGGGCAGGGCGTACAGGACGGCGCACTCGATTAGGATCAGGGGGATCAGGTAGCGCATGTAGGTGAAGCGCCGGCAGGCCATCTCGTGGGAGGTGTAGAAGGTCTGGGCGGTCTTCAACGTGCCGATGAGCGCCGCCTGCCAGACGAAACCCGCATAGGCGCCGTAGGGCCGCCAGGGGCCCGGCAGTGCGAAGAACCAGGGCATGACCAGGGCAAAAAGCGCGACGAAGACCGTCCCGAGGACCAGATTGAAGAGCATCGACTGGATCAGCAACCCCTCGGTCTGCTGCCCCCGTTCGAAACGGTCGGAGAGGATCGGCCACAGGAAAGGCAGCATGGCACCCGTGAAGTAGCCCGGGATGTTGCCGAGCATGAAGGCGTAGTAGTAGCCGGCCGAGTCGACAGTCGGCAGGCGGTGGCGGATGACCATCGTCTCGATGGGCCCCTGGATGCGGCCGACGAGGGTCAGGGCCACCAGCGGCAGGGCGAACGCCAGCATCTCGCGGGCGTGGGGGCGGTAGGAAACGCGCGGTCCGGCTTTCCGCAGAAACCGATAGAGGACGGCGAGCCCGAACAGGACCCCGAACGACTGGGTGGCGAACTGCGCCAGCAGATAGCCCAGCGCGCCCAGCGGAACCAGCAGAACCAGCATGCCGGCGAGGCGCACATAGGGGGCGATCAGGCCGGCGCCGAGCATGGGCTTGAACTGTTGAAGCGCGCGGAGGGCGGCGCTGACAATCGGCTCGATGCAGACGAGGATGGCAAAGCCGGCCACCGGCCAGAGGATCCTGGCATCGGCGACATGCAGTCGCACCAGCAAGGCATCCCCCTGCCAGAGCAGCGCCGCCGTCATGATGACCGCGTAGAGCCCCGCGAGGACCAGGGCGTCCTCCAGCAAGGCCCGGACCTTGCCCGGCTGCGCGCGGGCCGCGAACACGCTGAGGAACTTGCCGACGGGGAGCAGCAGCAGCGCCAGCGGCGTGGAGAAAACGGCGCCAATGGTCATGAGCGGCAGCAGAGCGCCGAGATCCTCGCCCGGCAGCAGGCGCGGCACGAGGTAGAGGCCGATGAAGACATTGACCGCATCGCCCATGCGGTTGACGCTGAAACCCAGCAGGGTGTACCACCAGAGGGGGCCAAGGCGGTCGCGCAAGCGGCCCATCCGTAAGTAGGCTCGGCGGATCACGGCTTGACGCGCGCCTCCGTCGGGAGCGTTTCAGACTTGGCTATCCGATGTGTCGATACCAGCAGCAGACGCATGCGGAAAGTATAGCGGGAGACCGGGGGAGAACCAAGTCTGTAGATCAGACTCCAGCGGTTCCAAATCAATCGACATAAAGAAGATACGGCAGAGGGAGAGC
>JAAYZJ010000276.1 GCA_012514915.1 Lentisphaerota bacterium
AGCCGTCGGCTGAGGCCGCGCCGGATGCGGCACCCGCCGCCGAGGCGCCCGCCGAGGATCCCCTCGCCGAGATCTTCATGCAGGTCGACCAGTTTGCCATGCAGGGGGCCACCAACGAGGCCGTCCTTCTCTTCGAGGAGAGCCTGTCCAATCCCGCGCTGGCCGATCACCGTCAGCCGCTGTTCAACGGTTTGCTGCGCTTCCTGCTGTTCACCGAACAGATCGAGGGGGCGAAGCGCCGCATGCTCGATGCCTGCCGCGACGACCACCCTCTGGCGATCGGCGGCATGGGTTTGGTCTACGGCTATCTGATGGATCGCGGCGACCTGACGAATGTCGTCGACTGGACCGAGCAGGTGCTGGCCGTCGAGCCGCTGCCCGGCGAGGTGCGCCGCAACATGCGCGAGTGGAATCTGCTGGCCTATCTCGCGCTGCGGGACGACGGCAAGATGCTCGAGCTCGTGGACCAGCTCGTCAAGGACGCGCCGGCGGGCGGCGCGGCCGAGATCTTGTCGCGGGCCATCGACACGCTCTTCGACCAGCGCCGCCTCGATGCCGTCGATCAGGTCGTGCGGCAGATGGGCCGGCATGTGACGAGCGATGCCGGCACCCGGAACCTGATGCTCTACACGCGCGTGCGGCTGCTCGCGACGCGCAGCGAGTGGGACGCGCTGCAGGCCGCCATGCCGGACGCCGCCGCCAGGTTGCCCGACGGGGAATTGCAGCGTCTGCTGCGCCATGTGTTCTCGCTGGCGCAGGCCGCCAAGCTGCCGGATGTCATCGATGCCGTCGGGGTGATGATCATCGACGGGCACCAGGACAAGACGCAAAGCCTCGTCACCGCCGGCCGGCAATGGGTCGATGCAACCATGCAGCGCGACGCCAGCGCACTTCCCGACCGCCTGTCGCGCCTGCAGCAGTCCGCGTTTCCCGTACGCCAGTTGTGCGGGCTCTACATGCGCTATTTCTACGACGTGATCGACATGCCCGCGACCGTCGAGGCCATGAAGACGCTCGGCAACCGGCTTGCGCCCCTGGCCGAGGACGACGACACGCGCAACTCGATCCGGACGATGGTGCTGGATGCCGCCTTCGTGCGCGAGGACTACGCGACGGCCCTGGAGATCCTCGAGAAGGGCATTGCGGGCCGCGATGCCGCCTGGCACGCGATGGCCATCAGCAAGGTGCGGGCACACCAGGCGCTGCAGGCGGACAAACCGCGTGAGGCCGTCAAGTATTTCCGCGAGTTTATGGCAACGATCTCCACCTCCCCGGACGAGGCCACCAGCGACCCCGCCACGGGACTTATGCATAGCCGTGCGATGATTCTCGGGCGGAATGCCAAGCGGATCGGTGATGTCCTGGCGAAAATACCCGATGCGGAGGCCGCGCGCAAAGCCTATGCCGAAGCCCGGGATTTCTACCAGAAGGCACTGGCCGACGAGAAGGATCCGGAGGTCGTCAAGCTGATCAACGCGGAACTGGCGGAAGTGCCCTGAGGGGCCACGCGAGGCGATCGCATGGGAGGGCGAGCGTCCGCGCGAGCAGTTGACGCGGGAGTGGGGGCCAGGCGAGACGACAGTCTCGCCAGTCGCGCGGCGGCTACTCTGACCGCTTGGCCTCGTCCCAGAAGGCGTCCAGTTCGTCCAGGGGGACGTCGCGCAGGTCGCGGCCGGCCGCCTGCGCCCGCTGCTCGACATGCTGGAAGCGGCGCGCGAAGCGCGACGTGCATTGGCGCAGGGCCTCCTCGGCGTCGATCTTCAGAAACCGGCAGAGATTGACGATAGAGAAAAGAAGATCGCCTATTTCCGCCGTCATCGCCCGTGAGTCGTCGGCCGCCAGGGCGGCATCAAGTTCGGCCAGTTCCTCGTCGATCTTGCCGCGGGGGCCCGTTCGGTCGGGCCAGTCGAATCCGACGCGCGCGGCCTTGGCCTGGATCCGCTGGGCGCGGAGCAGGGCGGGAAGCGCGGCGGGGACGCCGGCGAGCGCCGAGCGCGCGTGGGCTTCGGGAGCGGCCGACCGCTCGGCCTGCTTGATCCGCTCCCAGTTGCGCAGCACCGCCTCGGTGCCGTCGACGGCGGCTTCCCCGAAGACGTGCGGGTGGCGGCGAACCAGCTTGTCCGCCAGCCGGTTGGCGACATCGTCGAGGTTGAAGGCGTGCTGCTCCTCACGGATGCGCGCCTGGAAAAGCACCTGCAGCAGGACATCGCCCAGTTCCTCGGCATGGGCGCCGCAGTCGGCGCCGTCCATCACATCGAGAAGTTCGTAGCACTCCTCGACCAGGCACGGCTTCAGCGTGGCAAGCGTCTGCTCGCGATCCCAGGGGCAGCCACCGGGCCCCCGTAACCGGGCCAGGATGGACTGGAGCCGGGCCCATCCATCCCCGGACACCGGAGAGCAGGTGAGCGGGGCATCATCGGCCTGATCGGGTTGGCGATGGTCCATGTGGCGTTCCAGCGTCTCTCCCGGAGGGCGGGGCCGGCGTGGCGTCAGGCCTGGATGCGCAGTGCCTGGAGAATGGCGGGCAGCACGGGCTTTTCCAGCGAGTCGAAACAGGCGATGGCGCCGGTGAAATCCTGGAAGTCGGTCAGCTCGTTGGGAATGGCGACCACGGGCATGCTGGCGGCCATCGCCGATTTACACGAGGCGGCACCGGCGACGACCGCGACGCACAGGCGATCGGTCATGTTCAGCGTGAGCGCGGCGCGGCGCCAGACGTCCCACGGGAACGCGCCGGCATACGCCGCCTGCGATTCGCATAGGGTGGATACATGCTTGAACGCCAGCAGCGGCGCGAAGCAAGCCTCGGCCGTCTCCACGGCGAGCCGGGTCAGCAGGGCGACGCGGACGTTGTGCTCCGAGAGCCCCTTGACGAGCGCCACGACCGGGTGGTCGGCATCGAGGGGCGCCGCGCCCAGTTGGTCGAGGTAGGCTGCGCGGATCGTCTGCGCGAGCTCGGGCGTTGAACGCCGGCCGAAGCTGACGAGCAGGCGGTTGAGCCCTGTCTCCAGATGAACCCCGAGGCAATAGCGGGCGAAATGCCCCTCGTCGATCGCCACGCCCAGTTTGCTCAACTCGGTCTTGATGATGGTGTAGATCCGCTGGATGCCGTTCAAGACCACGGAATCCATTTCGATAATGCATCCCTGGAAGGGATCACGGTCGGTCTGGCCATCATTTTTGGACATCATACTCTCACTCCGCTGAGGGGCACAACCGCGCACGCCTCGCGTCACGTGTGTTGTGCGATGAAACACTGGGTTGAAGCGCCTAGAAAATAGACGGTCTGGCGTCAGGCGTCAATGGAATTTCCCGTCCACCCGGAATCGGTCGGCAAGGGGGGGCGAAGAATGCGCATGAATCCATGGGGAAGCGTTGGTGAAAGGCGGGCGCGTGCGCCGGGGGGCAGCCCCGTTTCACTGGCCGCACCAGCATCTCCGTATCCATCGTCCTCGTCCTCGTCCTCGAGTGGGGCGGATGGCGGATCGGGGGAAAGGTGCCGTCCCCCGGCGGCGGGCGTCACGTGGCGCGGCCGCGGCGCGGCGCGCCCGTCCTGGCCGCCTTCGGACGCCGGGCCGCGGCCTTCGGGTGCGCCGAGTGGCGGGCTTGCCGCGTGCCGGCCTTGGAGACGCGGGGCGCCGCCTGCGCCTGCGCCTGGCGACGGGCCGTCACCGCCTCGGGACGCGTCCGCTCGCGGAAGCGAATCGTCACGGGGGCGCCGGCCAGGCCGAAGCGCTCGCGGAGCGAGCGGACCAGGTAGTCGGTGAAGTTGCCGGTCGCCAGTTTGATGTCGTTGACGAAGACCCGGATCTCGATCGGTGCCGCGCCGGTCTGCGTCGCGTAGTAGAGCTTCAGGTGGCGCTTACCGGCGCTGGGCATGTTCGCCCGCTCCGTGGCGTCGGCGAGCGTCCGGTTCAGCTGGCCGGTCGGGAGCGCGCGCTGGATCTGCCGTGCCACCTCGTCGATCGCCTCGACGCTCCGGCGCACATTGAAGCCGCTCTGAGCCGAGATGAAAACCAGCGGGCAATGGTTGAGAAACGGCACCGCCGCCCGCAGGGCCGGTTCGTACCGCGCCTGCGTCATGGCCTCCTCCATGGCGATGTCCCATTTGTTGACGAGCAGGACGCACCCCTTGCGGGCCTTCTGGATCCGCGCGGCGATGTGCTTGTCCTGCACGGTCGGGCCGGCCTGAGCGTCGAGGATATGGACGACCACGTCGGCCTCGTCGATGCTCTGCTCGGCGCGGAAGAGACTGAAGCGCTCGACGGCGTTGTCGATCCGGTGGACATGCCGCATGCCTGCCGTGTCGATCAGCACGTAATGCCGGGCCTGCGGTCCGGATCCGATCGTGAAGGGAATCTCGATGCTGTCGCGCGTCGTGCCGGCGACGTCCGAGACGATGACCCGTGGATGGCGCAGCAGGCGATTGATGTACGACGACTTGCCGGCGTTGGGGCGCCCGACGACGGCGACCTTCAGGGGACGGTCGGCCAGGGGCCGGGGTGCGGGCGGCAGCAACGCCGTCACGTCGTTCAGCAAGGGCTCGATACCGCGGTTGTGGAGCGCCGACACCGGGTACAGCGGCATGCCCAGGGCGGCGAATTCGGCCGCCGCCGTCTCGTGCTGCGCGAGGTCGCACTTGTTGACGGCTATGCGGCACGGCACGCCGGCGCGGCGGATGCGGGCCGCAACCTCACCATCCAGCGGGTGCAGGCCGTTCTGCGCATCGACAACGAGGATGGCGGCGCCGGCATCGGCCAGGGCCGCATCGACCTGCTCGACGATGCCGGTCTCGATCGCCGCGCCAGCGGCTTCGCCCTTGACGAGGCGCACCCCGCCCGTGTCGACCAGGTCGAACGGCGCGGGATCCCATTTGATCTGGCGCACGATCCGGTCGCGCGTCACGCCGCTTTCATCATGGACAATCGCGATCCGCCGGCCTGCCAGCCGGTTGAACAGCGCCGATTTCCCGACATTGGGACGCCCGACAATCACCACCATCCGCTGCCGCTCGAACGCGGGCGCGGCTTCGCAAGATGGGTTGGGATCGACAGATGACGGCTGAATCGGCATGCCGGGCAGTTTAGCGGATCGCGCGCCATGACGCAAATGCAGAAGGCGCCATTGACAGGCTGCGGCGCGGATGGGAAACTATCCGCATGTCTTCACCCGCGGATTCCGAAACCCGTGCGGCGCCCGGCCGTGCGCCATCGACCTTTGCTTCCTTTTTCACGCCGCGACAGCAGGGGATTTGCGCCGACGGGCTGACGGTGCTGGCGGCCAGCGCCGTGGTGGCCTTCGTGGGTCTCCTGGTCTGGTTGCTGCTGTCGATCATTTCGGCCCTGCAGCAGGTGCTGGCCCCCTTCCTCGTCGCCGCGATGCTGGCCATGCTGTTCAAGCCCTACTACACCATGCTGTGCCGGGCGGTGCGCGGCTCGAACGTGGTGGCGCTGGGGGTGTTCTTTCTCTCGGTGCTGATCCCCGTCGGGTTGATCGTCTGGTTTTTCGGTGAAATGCTGATCAACCAGGTTATCGGCGCGATCGACCGGATTCCCGAACTGCTGCAGCGGATGGAGCACTTGCCGGAGGCCCAGCGCGCCGACCTCCAGAAGCTCTTCGAACGACTTCACTTGTGGGATGCCGACACGGGCCGGTTCACCCTCGCCGCGAACTGGAACGCCCAGACCCTGTTCAACCGCTTCGGCAGCCACCTGATGCGGGCGGGAATCGGCGCCTGGGATCTGATCGTCGCGCTGCTGGGCTGGATGGTCCTGCCGGTCTACCTGGCGTTCTTCCTGGTCGACGAGCCCCCCTCGGCCGCCAGCATCCGGCGTTTTCTTCCGTTTCTCAAGGAGACAACCCGCGAAGACATCGTTGAACTGGCGGTGCAGTTCGAAAACATCATCCTTTCGTTCTTCCGTGGCCAGGTCCTGGTGGCCCTGATCCAGGCGCTGCTGTTCGGACTGGGCTTCTGGATCGTCGGGCTCGAATTCGGCTTCATCATCGGGTTCGTCCTCGGCCTGCTCAACATCGTCCCCTACCTCGGCAACGCCGCCGGGCTGCTGGTCGTGGTTCCCATGGCTTTCCTCGGCGGCGGCCTGTGGCAGTTGGGCGCCGTCCTGCTGGTGTTCGCCGTCGTCCAGACGCTCGACAGCTATCTCGTCACGCCCAGAATCATGGGCAGCCGCACCGGCCTGCATCCGGTCGCGATCATCTTCTCGCTGCTCTTCTGGAGCGTCGTGCTGGGGGGCTTCCTGGGGCTGCTGCTCGGCATCCCCCTGAGCGCCTTTGTCGTCGTGCTGGGGCGGCTGCTGCGCTCGAAATACATCCGCGAGCTGGTGTAGTGAAGAGAGGTTGATGGAACATGCGAAGAAAGGCCGACCCCGCCATGCCCAAGCCACTTATCAATCGCGTGCGTGAACTGGCGTTCGCCACGGGCGCCCAGGCGCTGGGAGTTGCCCCTGCCGAACGCTTCAGCCAGGCCCCCCGGCCCTACTGGCCCTCGTCCTATCTGCCCGGCGCCCGGAGTGTGGTGGTGGTCGGCGTGCATTACCCCGATGCCTGTGTGGAGGAATGCGGCAACGAGGATCTGCAGGCGATGAACGCCTACGGCATCGTGCAGGTGGATATGAACATCCTGCTCGATGTGCTCTCGTTCCGCATCGCCCGGCTGCTGGACCGGGAGGGCTTCGGCGCGGTCTCCTTCAGCACCTCGCACATCTGGCGCTACCGCCCGTTCGGCGAGATCGCCCGCAGCTTCACCCCCGATTTCGCCCACCGCCACGCGGCCGTGGCGGCGGGTCTGGGCGAGTTCGGCTGGAACGGACTCGTGATCAATCCGGAATTCGGGCCGCGCATCCGGTTCAACTGCATCATCACGCAGGCCGAACTTCCGCCCACGCCCATGTACGCGGGTCCCGCGCTCTGCGACAAGTGCATGCGCTGCGTGAAGCACTGCTCCATGGACACCTTCCGCAAGGAGGTGGCCGGTCTGGACCGCGTCGTGATCGGCGGGCGGGAATTCAAGTTTCCGCACACCAACAAGTGGCGCTGCGCCTGGGCGGAGCATTTCGCGCTCGGCCTGAACGTGCCCATCCCGGACAAGATCGACGAGCGCAGCGTGCTGGCGGCCAAGCACCGGTACGGCGTGTTTGGCGGCGAGATCGGCAACTGCCTGCGCCAGTGCCTGCCCCCGGATGCGCGCACGGCCCCGGTAGCGACCGACTCGACCGTGTGGCGCCGGCGCAAGGCACCGCCGACCGGCGGAACCGCCCCGCTGCTCCGCGACCTCCGCCGCCTGGCGCCCCGGCCCGACTACCTGGCCGTCCTGCCCGTCGCGGAACTGCCGCCCGACCTCCTCACGTCCGAGCTGCCCGGCACACAGGCGCTGCTGGTGCTGGGCGTGAACCTGCCCCGCGACCTACCGGATCTGGAGATCCTGGGCCATGCCGGCGACCTCCCGGCGGGGCTCCAGGAGGCGACGGCCTTCAGCCGCGAGGAGGGCAACCGCCTGCTCGCGCTGCTCGGACACCAGGCTGCCATGCTGGCCGAGCAGCACGGCTACGACGCCATGCCCCGCGTCGCGCTGAAAGCCGACCGTCTGGCCGCGCTCTGCGGATGGGGCGACTTCAGCGGCGACGGCCGCCTGTTCCGCACCCGCACGCACGGCACCAACAGCCTCTTCACCGTCGTCGCCCTCACGGCTCCGCTGCCGCGGACGATCGTGAAGGAACGGCGTCCGAAGCCCGCCCCGTGCACGCGGGAGGCACTGGAGAAAGCCGCGCGGGAGCAGGGCGTCGATCTCTTTGGCGTCGCCCCCCTGCAACGCCTCGAGGCATTCCCGGCCGTGCGCGAACTCCAGCGGCTCTATCCCGCGCTCCGCAATGCGGTGGTTCTCGGGATGCACTATCCCGACGGCTATCTGGCCCCCGGCCCGGAGGCTCCCACCGGCGCCCTGGGCACCTACAGCTTCGCGCAATACCAGACGCACCGGGAGCTGGGCTGGGCGGCACTCGCGCTCTGCCGGCAACTGGAGGCGTCCGGACAGGCCGGCTTGCCGATCCTCGACCTGGGCGGGAAGGCGTCGAAGACCCTCAACGTCCGCGGCACGCCCCCGGCCGACGCGGCCATGGATCGCGGTATGATCGGCCTGCTGCCCTTCGCCTTCATTCCCGACCACCGCGCCAACGCGCTGGCCGCCGTGGCCGCCGGACTCGGCGCCCTCGGCTATCACGGCGCCGCCCTCACCCCGGAGTTCGGTGTCCGGCAGCGCTTCATCTGCATCCTGACCGACCTGGATCTGAAGGCCGATCCCCTGTCCAACTTCGATCCCGGGTGCACCGCCTGCCGGCGCTGTCTCGATGCCTGTCCGACCGCCGCGCTCGACCGGCGGCGGAAGGAGAGCCTGTCCGTCGGGGGACGCACCCTGCGCATCCCCCGCCTGGATGCTCCGCGCTGCGACTGGGCCAAGCGCTTCGGGCTCGTCGGCGCCTCCGGTCCGGAGGCCCAGGGCTCGACCACCGACATTCCGCCGCCGGAGACGATCTCCCTGAAGGCGATCCACGAGGCCATGGAGGCGCGGGATCCCCTGCAGGATCACTTCGCTTCGATTCTCGAGCCCTGCATCCGCGTCTGCCCGGGACGCCGGCCTACAGAGGCTTAAACCTAAAAACGGGAGTTAACGCGCTGGCGCGCGCAGTTAGTGGGTCGAGCAAAGGGGGCGCGCAAGTGTGCTGTTTTGTCCCATTCCGGCAGGCGTCTTCCTGTTGGCCTTGAACGGGCACACCCC
>JAAYZJ010000277.1 GCA_012514915.1 Lentisphaerota bacterium
CGGCGGGCGAGTGACGAATGACCTGGGTTTGGCAGTTCGAGGATGAGGCTAACCATGGATAACAAGCGGAGATCGGGGTGGGGCAGGAGCCTGGCGGTTGTCGCGGGCACCCTGCTTCAGGCCCTTGCCCATGGCGCCGCCCCGGCCGGAACCCCGGCGGGCGATGTGGTTCCCCGCGAGTTGATCGTCATCTACCGCCACGTGGCCGTCGTCGGCCGCGGCCAGCGGGTTGGTCTCCACCGGCAGTGGAGCAACGGGCGGACGCCCGCCGCCGTCGCCGGCGTGCATGCCGGCCTGCGGGCGGAGGTCATGCGCCGCTTCCGCATCGTGCCGGCCGAGGCCATCCGCCTCCCCGAGGGAACCGATCTCGACGCGGCGATCGCCGCCTATGCCGCGCAGCCCGACGTGGCCGCCGTCTACCCCAGCCGGATCTACCGGGCCACCGCCCATGTTCCCAACGATCCCCACTGGTCCCGCTTGTGGGGCATGCGCATGATCCGCGCCGACGAGGCCTGGGAGGCCAGGCCCGTCACCAACGCGGACCCGGTCGTCGTGGCCGTCATCGACTCCGGCGTCCTCCGCAACCATCCCGATCTCCAGGACCGGTTGTGGACCCATCCCGGGGAAATCCCCGACAATGGCCTCGACGATGACGGCAATGGCCGCGTCGACGACGTTTGCGGCTGGGACTTCGTTCAGGACGACAACGACCCGACGGATCAGAACGGCCACGGCACGCATGTGGCGGGGACGATCGCCGCCGTCATGGACAACGCGATCGGCGTGGCCGGCGTCTCTCCCGCCGTCCGGATCATGCCGGTGCGGGGGCTCAATGCGGCGGGGTATGGAAGCTCGTATGGACTGGCCAGCGCGATCGAGTATGTCGCGCTGATGCCGAGTGTCAAGCTCTCCAACAACAGTTGGGGCGGGAGTGGCGACGATCCGCTCATCAGCATGATGATCGATGAGACGCTCGCGGCGGGGCAGCTCTTTGTCGCGGCCGCCGGCAACGACTCGCAGAACATCGATCAGTACATGAGCCATCCCGGCGGCATGCCGCACGCCAACATCATCAGCGTGGCCTCGGTCAACGAACTGGACGAGCTCTCCGATTTTTCGAACTACGGCGCATTGAATGTCGATATCGCGGCCCCCGGCGGCACCTCCGTGCCGGACACCGGCGATCAGATCCTCAGCACCTGGCATGTCTCCACCGGGCCGATCGGCCTCTACAACGCCATCTCGGGCACCTCGATGGCCGCGCCGCACGTCGCCGGTGCCGCCGCCTACCTGTGGGCGCTCAAGCCCGACGCCACCTACCAGGAGATCGCCTCGCTGCTCTACGATGGCGCGGTCGTCAAGCCCGGCCTGATCGGGATGGTCGCCGGCGGCCGCCGTCTCGACCTGATGGGGGCGGTCAACCTGATGAACTTCGAGCCCTTTCATCCATCCCGTTTCTACGGGGATCCCGTCGCCGGGTTTCCGCTCTCCGACGGCGGCGTGGCGCACAGCAGCCTGCACAGCACCTGGGCCGATGACTGCACGGTCGACATCGTGATCGAGGGCACTCCGGGGCCGTGGCTGACGATCGTTACGGCCCCGTCCATGCTGGCGCCTGGCGCCTCGGAGCCGCTGGAGTTGGCGATCGATGAGAATGCCCCCGACTTCCCGACGGTTCCAGGCCTCTATTCCAATGTGGTGTCGGTCACCTTCACGCCCACAACCGGTTCTCCCCTGACGATCAAGCGGGTCATCCTGTTCCGGCACAGCCAGACCTATTTCCTGCAATCGGCGCCGTTCGAGTGGGTGCCTCCGGCCGCCAACCGCCTGACGCTGGGGCAATTGACGGGTCAGGCGCTCCCCCTGCCCACGAACCTGACGTTCAATTACTATAACCGGGTCTACAGCAACCTTTATGTCCGCGCCAACGGCATGATCCTCTTCGATGAGCCCGCGGTCGAGCCGTCCCTGGCCAACGCCACGCTGCCCGATGCACTGAGCGGCGTGGCGGGGGTGGCCCCCAACTGGATGCCGACGGATCTCTCGGGCGGCGGCGTCTGGGCCGGTTCCGCCGAGGTCGACGCCCGCCCCGCGTATGTCGTGACTTGGTCGAATGTCGCCCATGTGGCCGACAGCAGCGCGCGTTTCGACTATCAAGTGGTGCTGTTCGACGTCGGTTCCGAGACGTGCAGCGAGATCCGCTACGCCTACCGGCGGGCCGCACAGGATGCTCCGCCGGCCGGCATGGGCCGCGCGTCGACCGTCGGTCTGCAGTCGGACGGCGGGTTCCTCGCCGCGCACTACACGGTCAATGGCGCGTGGCGTCCGGCGCCCGGCATGGAGTACGACCCCTGTCCCGGCTGGGTCGATGGGCTGCCGATGGATCTGGCCGACCGGCAAGCGCTGCGATGGACCTGGGGCGCGCGCGAACCCGAGACGACCCCGCCGACGGCCGTCGTCACTCCGCGGGTCGTCCTGGCCGACGAAATCCGCTACGAGATTCGGTTCGACGAGATCGTCTTCGACCTCACCGCCGCCGACTTCACCCTCGACACGACCGTGCCCGGCCTGACCATCGTTCCCATCACCGGCGGCGGCGAGCGCTACGAGGTCGAGTTGATCGGCGCGACGTCTCCCTATGGTTCCATCGTCCTGCAGGTGGATGCCGGAACCGTCTATGATCTCGAGGGAAACCTGAACGCCCTGCCGGAGGCGTCGGCGCCGCGCGCCATTCCCTATTACCGGATGCATTTATCCGACGACTTCGAGCGCGGCGCGGGGAACTGGAAGACGTCGGCCCATGGGGGGACGACCGATTTCACCGATGGCGGCTGGGAGTTCGGCACGCCGTATGCCGGCGTGCCCGGCGGTCCCGCCGCGGCCTTCAGCGGCACCAACTGCTGGGGCACGTTCCTGGGCGGCCCCGATTGGATGAGCGAACAGGGCTATCCCAACGGCTGGTTCCCCGGAGGCAGCGCCTTCGCCATGCAGGCGCAGCTCGATTCCCCCCGCATCCATGCCGGAACGCATCCCGCGGTGTCGTTCCAGGCCTATTGGAGCCTCGGCGAGGCGACCGCCACCTTGCTGGCTGTTCCCGCCGCGAGCGGGTCGCCCGTGCCCATCGGCACGATCACCGGATCGAGCGCCGGGAACTGGCAGCCGATCCGCTACCGTCTGCCTGCGGCGCTCGCCAACCGCGCGTTCTCCTTCCGCATCCTGGTGACCTCGCCCTACGGAGCCTCGGGGGTTGGCATCTACATCGACGACGTTCAACTCTACAGCGTCGATGCGCCGGGCGTTTATTTCGTGGAGTGCCTCCCCGGCACCGTCCCGGCCCCGTCCGGTCCCGCCCCGCTGGAAGTCATCGCCTACAACACGCATACGGCGGATGTGACGGATGTCGAGGGGATCTTTGTCTCGCCGGTTGGCGGAGTCACGCTCTCCCCCGGACAGCGGGTCCCCTTCGGGGCGCTGACGATCGGCGGACTGTCCACCTCGACGGTGGCCTGCACGACGGCGCCGGGCCCCTATGCATCGCGCAGCGTCCCCTTCCAGGGGAGTGCCTTTATCCGCGGTGTCGCCGACCGGACCAGCTACCTGACGCTCGATTTGGATGCCGCGATCACCCTGGCCGCGAACATGCTCGTGGCGAAAACCGGCCTTGCGGGCGTCCGCGACTGGCTGGGGCGTCCGCTGGCCGGCGATGGCAGCGACAACGCGGCCGGCTATCAGATTCTCTGGACGGGTCCCAACGGCACCAACGATCCCCCCGCCGCCGATGGCACTCCGGGCGGCGATGACCGCGTGCTCTACAGCACCGGCGCCGGGCAGCCGGTCGAGCGCTTCGGCGCCGTCGAGGTGGCCGCCGACGCCGGGCTCTTCAGCCGTGCTTTCGCCCACGACCTCGCCGCGGGCTCCTCGGTCTATGCCCGGGCGTGGGACGGCCCGACGTTCGAGCAATCGGTCGCCTATGGCGACTCGTCCATCCGACTGCTGGCGGGCACACCGGGCGAGGTCGTCGATTTCGGCGTCTGGACGGTTGGCCGGCCGATTCACCCCGAGCGCGATCTGAACGGCGACGGCATTCCCGATGGCTATGCCGTCACCCATCCCGCGTTCGGGATCGACCCGCGTGAAACGCCCGATCCCGGCGCCGATCTGCTGCGCGTGATGGGCGTCGCGGTCTGTTCCCGTGCGGGCTTCCGCCCCATCCGCGTCGAACTGCACGGAGGACGTGTCTACATCCTGTACATCAACAACAACATCGCCGAGCAAAGCGGTGCCGTCGAGGTGCGCGATCTCTCGCTGAACACCCTCCTGCAGACCGTCACGGTGAGCGCCGGCGCCGGGCAGCCGCTGGCGAACGTCAGCGGGATGGCGATCGACCGGCTGAACGGCAAGCTCTACGTGGCGGAATACACGGTCAATTGCCGGATCCACCGCTTCGGCATCGGCGCCGACGGGCTGCTGGCCTACGAGGCGACGTCCGTGCACGGCCGGCGCCCGACCGATCTCGCCGTCGATCCCGA